>JBQTIJ010000170.1:0-2566 GCA_052388255.1 Phycisphaerales bacterium | reverse complement strand
GCGAGTGGCCTTTGCCTTGCCCCCTTCCTCGAGTGCCGCCGCGGCGCGGAGCATGCGGATCTCCCCCCGCTCGAGTTCCCGCCATCCGCCCGCCACCACTCCCCGGAGGGGCAGCGGCCCGATCATGGTGCGCATCAGCCGCGTGACGGGCAGGCCCGCCTCATTGAGCATGTCACCCAGGGGGCGCTCGCCCGCTTCGAGGAAACTGATCTCAAGGAGCGTCTTGCTCTCGCGCCGTTCCTTGACGGTTACCGTGATCCCCGCCTCGCCCCCGCCGATGCGCTGGCGTTTTCCGGCTTCGACCGCGGCCCGTGCCTGCTTGAGGTTCAGCCCGCGAGCGAGATCGGCGATGAACGCATCATCGCAGGTTCCGCGCACCAGCGCTTCATAGGTTTTGCGCACGCCATATCGCGGGTGCGTCAGCCGGTTGGCCAGTTCGCCGTCGCTGGTCAGCAGCACCATTCCCGCGGTATGAAAGTCCAGCCGACCGACCGGGAAGATCCGCTGCCCCATCGGGTTCTCTGCCGACTTGACCGCCGGGTGGTTCACGAGGTCCATGATGGTCGTGCGCTCATCTTCCGCGGTGGTCGAGACCACGCGCGGCGGCTTGTACAGCATGATGTAGAGCAAGCGGCCCCCGAGCGCGGTCACGCTCGGCCGCTTGGCCCCGGAGCCGGTCCCGCGCACACGCGGGATGGTCCGCCCGTTCACCACGATGCTGTCGCGGGCGGGGTCGACAAACGCGGGGAGCGTTCGCACCACCCGGCCGTTGACCTCGACTTTCCCCTCCTCAATCAGCCGTTCGCAGACGCGCCGCGCGGCCACGCCTGCTGCCGCGAGCACCCGCTGCAGCCGCACCCCTGCTGGCCCCTCGGCTTTGCCCTCGCCCGGGCCGCTGGCTGCGCCGACTCCGCCGGGGCCGGTTCCTTCCCGCCCAACGCCCCGCGGGCGCGGCGGAAGGGCGGCATCAGGATCGAGTCGTCGCGGGCGCGTCATGACCGAGGGTACGCGACCGCGATCTCACACCACGAGCCGGACCTTCGAGAGCCCCGCGGGCGCTGCCCGGATCAGGGCCAACTCGCCCCCGCAGCGGAGAAAGCGGTCGAGTTCAAACCGGGCCGCCGAATCATCACAGCGCACCAGCAACACCCCGCGCGAGAACGAGACAATCGCGCACCGTTCCATGAACTCCGCCGGCACGACGCCCCGCCAGGCGTTCCCCATCGCGCCCACCGATCGGGCCCGCTTTCTCAAATCCGACCGTGCCGCCCCAAGGACCCCCGAGAGCCCAAGGTCCCGGTCGGGCTTGGTCCGCCAGGCGCGCAGGTCCGCGATGGTCGGCTCCGGTGCCGCTCCCAATCGGGCCGATCTTTTGGCGTGCTCACCCATCTCGCGCCAGTGTACCCGTCGCGGGCGCGCGGTTATGCTCGGGCATGGATCCCAAGCACCTCTATGAAGCGATCGCCTACACCGTTTCCGCGACGTTCAAGGACGAGGCCACCCGCGATCGCTATGTCGACTGGCTGAAGGCAGGGCACGTGATCGAGGTCGAAGAACGCGCTGGCATCAACAACACGCGACTGCTATGCATTGATGGCGAACTCCGCGTGGAGGTGCGCTACACCTTCCCGAATCGGGCGGCCCTTGATCGGTACCTCCACGACCACGCCCCGGCACTCAGGGCGGAGGGGCTCCGCCTCTTCGGGCCTGATTCGGGTGCCGTTTTTGCGCGGTCCACCGCTGTTATCGTGTACATCCCGGGCCAGATCCCGTGCTGACCCC
The DNA here is from genome assembly GCA_052388255.1 of Phycisphaerales bacterium. Classification (GTDB taxonomy): domain Bacteria; phylum Planctomycetota; class Phycisphaerae; order Phycisphaerales; family UBA1924; genus JAEUIX01. Next base: position 784 of record JBQTIJ010000170.1, on the reverse strand, counting down.
AGCGGCGGGCCGACATTGAGAAGGCCCGCGGCTATGCTGCCTGCAGGACCCATCATGGCCGTCGCCCTGTGCGGCGTTCGCCCCGATTCGGTCTGTTTTCATGATCTGGAGCCCCGGTGTTTCTTGTTCGCCGTGCCAAACCTGAAGACACCGACACGCTCCAGAAACTGGCGAAGATGGTCCATTTCATCAATCTCCCGCCCGACCGGGAGATCATCGCGGAGAAGATCGGCTGGAGCCGCAACTGCTTCCTGCTCGCGGCGGATGAAGAGGCCGGCATGGCGCAACGGGCCCGCTCGCGCCGCGCTCCTCTTGATGCCCGTGAACATGGCGCACTCTCGGGCGGGCTGCGCAACATTGCGGGCCAGTCGCCCCTCTTTATGTTCGTGCTCGAGGAACTCGAGACGCAGGGCGTGATCGGCACCAGTCAGATCATCGCGCGGATGGGGGGCCCGGGTCAACCCAACATCTCACTCCAGCTCTCGCGCAAAGAGATGTGGAGCCAGTCCCTTCAGATGGGCGTGACGCACACTGTCGCCAAGATGTACAAGGACGAGACCGGCCCGACCGAGATCGGGGGGCTGATCCTGCAGCCGAGTTTCCGCGGCCATCGGCAGAAACTCGGCCGACTTATCGCCATCGTGCGGTTCCACTTCATGGCCCTGCACCGCGAGCTCTTCAGCGACCGCGTGCTCGCCGAAATGATGGGTCCCATCAGCCCCGACGGCGAGAACCCCTTTTGGGATCACTGCACGCGCTGCTTCATCAACCTCACCTACGACCA
>JBQTIJ010000169.1:0-8701 GCA_052388255.1 Phycisphaerales bacterium | reverse complement strand
GTGAAGCCGCCGAGGTCGAGGGCGGCGGCGCCGCAGCACAGCAGGTGGTTCTGGATCCGGGCGATCTCCGCCATGATGGTGCGGAGGACCTTGCAGCGGGGGGTGATCTCGATGTCAAAGAGCTTCTCGACCGCGCCGTGCCAGGCGATGTCGTTGGCGATGGGTGACAGGTAGTCCATGCGTGACACCACGGTCACGTACTGGTTGTAGTCCATGTGCTCGGCCAGCTTCTCGAAGCCCGAGTGCAGGTAGCCGATGTGGGGCGTGCAGCGGACGACCCGCTCACCATCCAGCTCAAGCACGAGCCGGAGCGTGGTGTGGGTGGCGGGATGCTGTGGCCCGAAGTTGAGCACCCAGCGCTCGCCGGTGTCGATGGACTTCTCAAGGTACTTGGTCGACTCAAGGTCAACATCAAGGCCTTCGTGGGGTTTGAGCGTGAAGGGCATGGGTGAAGCGCCGGGGAGGGTCCGGAAGAAACCACCGAGGGTGGGCACGGCCCGCGCCGTGGGGGAGCGAGTGTAGGAAGCCCTTGACCGGGTTCCGGGGGGGCCGATCGAGGCCGCGGGCTGCGGATCAACGCCGCAGGTGGCGCTCGAAGAAGCCGACGGTGCGTTCCTGCAGGGCCCGCACGGCCCCGGGCTCGGCGACCACGTGCGTCATCCCCGGGAGGGTGACAAACTCGAAGGGCCGCCCGCGCCGGAAGAGCTCACCCGTCATGCGCAGGGCGTGCAGGAAGTAGACGTTGTCGTCGGCGGTGCCGTGGACGATCATCAGGGGGACGCGGAGGTCCTTGCACCACGTCTCGACATTCCCCTCGCGGTAGCCGTCGGCATTGGACTCGGGGAGGTCAAGGTACCGCTCGGTGTAGTGCGTGTCGTAGTCCTCCCAGGCGCAGACCGGTGCGCCCGCGACCCCGCAGGTGAAGACATCCGGCCTTCGCATGGTGGCCATGGCGCTGAAGTAGCCGCCAAAACTCCACCCGCTGATGCCGATGCGCTGCTTGTCCATCTCGGGATACCGGGCGCACAGGGCCTGCACGGCCTCGGCCTGCTCGGCGAGGGGGATGGTGATCACGTCGTTCTTGATCACCCGTTCCCAGGCACGGCCACGGCGCGGGGTCCCCCGAGCATCGATCGAAACGACGATGAACCCGCGGTCGGCGATCCACTGATGAAGGAGGTAGCCCATGGCCGAGGCGTTGACGGTGTTGCTGCCGGGGCCGCCGTAGACCTGGTTGATGACGGGATAGACACGCCCCTTCTCGAGGGTGCGAGGGCGGATGATCACGGCGTTCAGATCGGCATCCTTGATCTTGACCCGGGTGAGCTCAAGCGCCGGCGTGAAGGGGGGTGCCTGGGCAACACTCGTGAGCGCGCCCAGCGGCTTGCCCGCGGCCGAGCGCAAGGTCCACGAGAGCTCGCCGGCAAGGGTGCTGGCGGTGACAACCCGGGTGGAGTGATCCTCCGCGAAGATCGCGCCATACACACCGTTGCCGGTGTGCTGCTCCGTCGCGGGGCCGGGGACGCCGCGGCAGGCGATCGAGTAGACCCCGACTCGGGCACCGTCGGGGCTGGCGGTGACCCACGCGGTTCCTGTTGCCTGATCGAACCCGAGCAGCGCGAGAAGCGGGAAGCCCGGAGGAGTGACCGTGCTCCGAAGCGAGCCATCGGGGCCACGGACCTCAAGCCGGGGCATGTCCTGCACGGCGGAGAGGTCGGCCGCACCGGCTGGCGCATCGGTGATCCACAGGAAGCCCGAACCATCCTTGAGCCAGACGGGGCATGACTCATGGATGTTGAGCCACGCGGGGTCAGACTCGCGAATGAGGGGCTTGGTCTCGCCCGAGGCGGTGTCGGCGCTCAAGAGAACCTGTTCGGTCTGCCGGCGATTCTGGACAAGGATGGTGAGGGGTGCGTTCTCTGACCATGTCACGGTGGCGACATAGGGAAAGCGCGACCGGTCCCACTCGATGGCCCGGGGCGCAGTGGCCTTCCCGCGCTCAACCTTGGCGACATGGAGCGTGACCTCCGCGTTGGCGCGACCGGCGCGGGGGTACGGGAACGACTCCGGAGCCCGCGCGGGGTTCATCGGATCAGCGATGTACAGGGTTTCGACCGCGGCGGTGTCCGTCCGCTGGTAGACGATCGACGCGCTGTCCGGGGACCACCAGTATCCATGGAAGCGCGACATCTCCTCTTGCGCGACAAACTCCGCGCTCCCGTGGGAGACCGAACCGGCAGCGCCCGAGGTCGCTGCCCACTCCTCACCGCTCTCGACGTGAGTGACCCAGACCTCCGACCCGCGAACCGCGGCGACCATCAGGCCATCTGGCGACCATTGCGGGTCGGCGGCTGGCCCCTGCGCGCTCACGAGTTCTTGGCGCGCGCCGCTGGCGCGATCGATGACAAAGAGCCGTCCGGAGAGGGGGACAAGCAGACGGTCGCCAGTGGGGCTCAGGTGGAATCCAGAGATGCCCCGGGAGGTCATGCGGAGGCGTTCGCGTCGGGCCCGTTCTTCTTGGGTGAGTTGCTCCTCACCGCCGGCGAGAAGTGCCTGGGCGGTGACGAAGACGCGCTCTTCGCCCTTGGTGACATCGAACAGGTACAGGTCCTGTACGAACGAACGCGGGCCGGAGCGCATGAAAAAGACGACCTCACCTTTTGGGGTGGGCTGGATGCCCCGAGGTCGGCCAAGGGTGTAGCGCGAGGTGGCGGCGAATTCGGTGAGAAAGTCGGGTGCGGCCGCGGCTCCGGAGATGGCCGGGCCGGTTCGGGTCTCAGGGTTGCCGACTGGTGGCGAGGCGGCCGGAGCGGGCGAAGGCGGGGATGCGGGCGGTTGGGCGAACGACGTCGCGACGAGTGCGCCCAAGACAACGAGACCGAGGAGGGTGGGCTTGGACATAGGTATAGAAGAGGATACCGAAGGAACGAGCCCCCGCCGCGGAATGGGCGGATATATGAACAAAATCCGTACAATCACCCATCGGCCTGCCATTGGTACGTGGGCTTCGTCTACTATGGGGAGGCCACAATGCGTTTCAGAAGGGGCCGGAAGCCCGGTTTTGGGTTCGAGGCGACAAGTTGTGGATCAACTACGGGTCGCGCGTCGAACACTTGGGTGACCACCTGCAAAAGGCCGGCGGTCGCGCCGAGGCAGCATTCTGAAGGGCCTTGGTACAGGTGGCTCTGTCGTTCTGACGGAGCGATGACGGTGTTCTGAACGAGTCATGGCCTGCGCAACGGTCGATCCCCCCGCCTTTCCCACGCGGGGACTCACTCTGGAGCTTTGCATGAACCGCACTCCCCGACTGAACACCCCCGCTCGCCGAACCGCCCGGCGCGGATTCTCTCTGATGGAACTGCTGGTGGTGATCCTCATCATCGCGCTGGTGATGGCGATCCTGATCCCCTCGATCGCTGGGGCCCGCCGGGCCGCGAAGAACGTCTCCTCGACGGCGATGCTCCAGTCGCTTTCGACGGCGTGCGGCCAGTTCATTACGGACAACGGGCGGTCTCCGGGGTACTTCAGCCCTGGAGACATGGGCTCTGTTGACAATGAGACGCGCGGCCTGAGCGGGATGCAGAACATCATGCTCGACCTCATGGGCGGCGTCGTGGATGCCGGCTCGGGAGCCAGTTTCCGCACCGTCGGACCGCGGAACACCGGTTCGGTCATTGTGGACCTGGTGCAGATCGGAGCGACCACGGGCGGCTCGAGTGCGAAGTCGTACTTCAACCCCGACCGCTCGTTCTATGACGTCGATCAGTCGCGGCGACCAATCGGGCAGGTAGGGAACAACGAGAACACCGCGCTGCCCTCGCTGGTCGACTCCTTCGGCATGCCGATCCTCGCCTGGACGCAGGACGATCGCGCGGGCACGGCGTTTGGCGCCCGCAACTCCGCGACCTCGGTGGCAAAGTTCTACTGGGCGAGCAACGCCTGTTTCCTGAAGTCAGGCGCGCTGGGACCACGCGGTGCGGGGCAGCTCTGGAACGGCGTTGGCTCAGCCGCGAGCATGCTGGGCGATGGCGTGGGCGACATGGCGATCGCCGGAACGCTTGAGGCGCTCCTTGGCGACCCGACGGCCCCGGCCAAGGACTACACCGACGCGAACCGCAAAGCGGGGAACGCGCGTGGGCAGGTGGTCTTCCACTCCGCAGGCCCTGACGGGTACTACCTCGGTGCGCTTGATGTGGGCGGCAAGGCCGCGGGCGGCACGAGCAACACCGTGCTCTACACCCGCGACACCGACACCGTCCGTCCGCCCTTCTTTGACGACGTGATCGTGACCTCCGGCAAGTGAGCGACTCGGCGACGCGGAGGCCCTCTTTGCCCGCCCGCCGAATGCCCTTGGTCCGTACACTCCGTCCCCGTGGCTTGGCGCCTGCGCCTTGCCCGGAGGAACGAGTGAGGGACCATGTCGAACAGCGTTCATGTGCGGTTCAAGTTGCTTTCTGACCGGGCCGCGTGTCCGCAGTATCAATCCGCGCAGGCGGCGGGGATGGACCTTTCGGCGTGCCTTCCGGTCGGGACGACCCTCACTGTGCCGGCCCGGGCCGGGGGCATCGTGGTGGTGCCGTGCGGCTTCGCCATGGCGATGCCCGCGGGCTTCGAGGCCCAGGTTCGGCCACGATCAGGGCTGGCGAGCCGACATGGCGTGACGCTGCCCAATGCACCGGGGACGATCGACGCAGACTACCGCGGCGAGGTGAAGGTGCCGCTGATCAACCACGGGCCGGAGCCCTTCATTGTCGAGCATGGCGCGCGCATCGCGCAGATGGTCATCGCACCTGTCACGCGGGCCCTGCCGGAGGTTGTCGACGACCTTGACACGACGGTTCGTGGCGCTGGTGGGTTCGGCTCTACCGGCGTGTAGCGCGGTTCACTCGATGTGCTCTTTCACAGGTCGCGCGCGTGCCGAGGTACATGCTCACCATCGCGTATGACGGGACAGACTTCTGCGGTTGGCAGAAGCAGGAGCCCAAGGCCACGGACCCCGAAGATGGGGCCGAGGAAGGGCACGCGCAGCTGAGCCCCGCCCTGCTGATGGCGAGCGACCGGCCCGGGCGCCTCGCGCTTCGGACCGTGCAGGGCGTAGTGGAGCAGGCGGTCCGGCAGGTGGTGCGCGAACCCATCCAACTGATCGGAGCGAGCCGAACGGATTCGGGCGTACACGCGCGCGGGCAGGTGGCCGCGTTCACCTGTGAGCCGCGGAGCCCCGGAGGCGACACGGACGCAGCGGAGGCGCCCGGCGATCCCGGCGCGGCGCGGGGGATCGGGTGGCCGATCGAGCGCGGGTGTGACCGGTTGGTCCAGGCGATCAACAGCCGGTTGCCCGCCGATGTGCTGGTTGGTGCCGCGTGTGTAGCACGGCCGAACTTTGACCCCATCGGCGACGCGGTGGCCAAGGAGTACACCTACACGTTCCACACCGGGCCGGCTCGCCCGGTCTTCGATCGGCGAGTGGTCCACCACGTTCGACATGGAACCCTGAACACCATCGCGATGCGGGCGGGCGCGGCGGCACTGGTGGGCGAGCATGACTTTGGCGCTTTCGCGGCAGCCGGGCATGGGCGACTCTCCACGGTGCGAACGGTCCACGCCTGCACCATCGAAGAAGATGCCCCCGGTCCCGACGGCTCGCGCCTGGTTCGCCTGCGGATCCAAGGGAACGGGTTCCTGTGGAACATGGTGCGGATCATCGCGGGAACTCTTCTCGAGATCGGGCTCGGTCGGCTGCCCGAAGGGTGCATCGTGGCGGGGCTCCAGACCGGGGACCGGCGCGTTCTCGGGCCCACGATCCCGCCGACGGGGCTCTGCCTTGAGTGGGTGCGCTATGCGGAGCACGGCGCGGACTGACGGCGGCCATGCGCACCGGTGAATCGACCGATACCATCGGGCGTGTCCGCCGTGCACACACCTCCGCCCTCTCCTGCCGCCGCGTGGAGCCCGACCTCATGGCGCGGGCGACCGTGGGCGTGGGCGGTGCATTATGAGGATCATGGCGCGGTGGACGCCGCGGTCGAGCGGTTGCGGCAACTGCCGCCGCTGGTCACCTCGGGCGAGATCGAGCGACTGCGCGAGCAGATCGGCGAGGCCCAGGAGGGGCGGCGCTTTCTGCTGCAAGGGGGCGATTGCGCGGAGCGCACGCTCGACTGCACGCCGGACGTGATCACCCGGAAACTGAAGATCATCCTGCAGATGTCGCTGGCGCTCATGTACGCCGGGAAGAAGCCGGTGGTGCGCGTGGGCCGCTGGGCGGGGCAATACAGCAAACCTCGTTCGAGCGGGCATGAGACGCGGACCATCGACGGCCAGCCGATGACGCTGCCATCGTACTTTGGCGATCTGGTCAACCGACCGGAGTTCACGCCCGAGGCCCGACGGGCGGACCCGGCCCTGATGATCGAAGGGTACAAGCACGCGGCGCTGACGCTGAACTTCATCCGGGCCCTGCTCGACGCGGGCTTCGCGGACGTCCACCACCCAGAACGCTGGGACCTTGGTTTCCTCAAGCACGCGGGGCTCACGCCCGAGACACGCGACCGCTACCAGATGCTCATGGGGCGCATCGGCGACGGCATTCGCTTCATGGAAGCGCTGGGGGAGCGGACGGTCGAGGACCTCTCTTCGCCCGAGTTCTTCGCGAGCCATGAGGCACTGAACCTCTATTACGAAGAAGCGCAGACGCGCCAGGTGCCGCGGCGCACCGGGTGGTACAACCTGACCACGCACCTGCCGTGGGTGGGCGAACGGACCCGGGCCCTCGACGGGCCCCACATCGAGTATCTGCGCGGGATCCGCAACCCCGTGGGCGTGAAACTGGGGCCCGCGACGACCGTCGAGCAGGTGGTCGCCCTGCTGCGGACCATCAACCCTGCGGGCGAACCGGGCAAGGTGGTGCTCATCCCGCGGCTGGGTGCTGCGAACGTGCGGCGCGTACTCCCCGGGCTGATCCACGGCGCCCGGCTGGCGGGTTCGCCGGTGCTTTGGAGCTGCGACCCCATGCATGGCAACGCCGCGACCACGCCCGGCGGCGTGAAGACCCGCAACTTCGCCGACGTGCTCAGCGAGATCCTGACCTCTTGGGACGTACACGCAGAGAGCGGCACGGCCCTCGGCGGGGTACACATCGAACTCACGGGCGACGACGTGACTGAATGCCTGGGCGGCGCGGCGAACCTGACAGAGAAAGACCTCTCTCGCAACTACGCCACCCTCTGCGACCCGCGCCTGAACTACGAACAATCCCTGGAACTCGCCTTCGCCCTTGCCCAGCGCATGGAGGCGTGAAAGACGGGCCGCATCAAGGATTCGAAGCGGTCGGCCCGGCCCCTTGCACACCCTTGCGGGCGCGCCAGGCCCGGAGCGTCCCATCCTCGCTGCACGAGTACAGCGTCGCGCCGTCGGAAGAGAACGCCAACGCGCGAACGAACCCCTCATGGCCGCGGAGCGTGGCGCATTCCATCCCTGTGGCGGTCTCAAAGAAACGGATCGTGCCATCGGTGCCGCCGGTGATGATGCGTGTGCCATCCGGGGAGAAGACGAGCGCGCTGCTGGCCGCGCTGAGTGGCCCGATGCGGCGCAGAGGATTCCAGGTGACAGGATCGACAAGGTCGATCGCCCCGGTGGCGGTGGCAATGGCGAGCACGGGCCGCGCGGCGGGAGGCGCAGCAGAGAGCACGCCGGCTCTTCCGGGCGTCGGCGAAGGCCACCACGCCATCCGCTCAACGCCTCCAGGGACCGGGATCTGCCGGACCATCTGAATGCCGGGCCCGTCGATCGAGACACGCACGATCTGAAGTTGCTCACCCTGCCCGGGGATGAGCGCGTGCTGCCCGTTGCCGTCGAAGGAGACGGCCATGAGTGTGGGGCAGGGGAGCGTATCGAGCCCCGAGCGTTCAACCCGGCGCGGCCGCATGGTCGCGCTGTCAAAGACGTGGAGTGCGAGGCCCGCCGGGATGCCCTGATCCGAACCCGTGGGGGCCGCAGCGATCACCCGCTCACCGTCCGCGGAGATCGCCGCCCCGCCGAACCGCTCCGCCGCGGACTGCGCGAAGCACGAAGCGAGCGTGCCGAGGGTGACTGAATCGAGCACCTCCAGCACGAAGGGAACCTCGGGCGGCGCGTGCGCGGCGGGATAACTGGCGGAGAGCAGCAGGCGCGCCCCATCCGCCGAGGACCCAAAGCCAGTGACCACGCACGCCTGCGCGCCGGGGAGCATGGTCGATCGCTCGCGCACGACCCGCGGCTGACCGGCTCCGCCCGCCCCTGCGTCCATGCTGAGCACGCGCACCCGTCCGTCATCGGCGATAGTGATGATCTCATCGGGCCCCTGCGGATCACGGCGCACGAGCAGACCGGAGAACCGAGCCCCGATCCGCAGGATGGGCCCAGAACGCGTGCTCAGCGAGAGATCCCAGATGCGCACGGTGTCATCCATCCCGGCCGAGACGAGGCGGCGGCCCGAGGGCTCGAAGCGCACGCTCATGACCGCGCCGTGGTGTCCAAGGAGCGTCCCGGCGGGTTCGCCCTCAGACGTGAAAAGCCGGATCGCGCCCGTGCTTGCGCCGACGGCGATGAGATCGCCCGCGGGGCTCCAGTCCACGCAGGTCAGGCGCGAGGAGCGGACCTCCCCCTTCTCAAACCCTGCGGGCCGCAGCGTGCGCGGATCGATGAGTTCGAGCCGACTCGCGCTGCC
>JBQTIJ010000168.1:0-4472 GCA_052388255.1 Phycisphaerales bacterium | reverse complement strand
GAGTGATCCGAACGCCCCGGGAGGGTTCAAGTGCTTCCGCGAGATCGAGAGCAACTGCTGGGATCCGGCCGTCCGGATCCGCGAGTGCGATGCGCTCGGGGTCCGCGCCCAGGTGCTGAGCACGGTTCCGGTGATGTTCGCCTACTGGGCCAACCCCGCCGACGCCTATGACCTTGCGCGGCTCCTCAACGATCACCTCGCCGGGGTGATGCATGCTCATCCCCACCGCTTCGCCGCGCTCGCCAGCGTCCCGCTGCAGGATGTGGACCGCGCCTGCCGTGAACTCAATCGCGTCGTGGGCGAGCTTGGCATGCCCGGGGTGCAGATCGGTACCCATGTCAACGGCATCGACCTCGGCGACCCTCGCCTGCGGCCCTTCTTTGCCGAGGCCGAGAGACTCGGTGCGGCGGTCTTCGTCCACCCTTGGGACATGCTGGCCCCGGAGCGGATGCGCTCGCACTGGACGGCCTGGCTCGTCGGCATGCCCACGGAGACGTGCCTCGCCGTTTGTTCAGTGATCTTCTCAGGGCTGCTCGAGGCCCATCCCCGGCTGCGCCTCTGCTTCGCCCATGCTGGGGGCTCCTTCCCGGGCACTTGGGCCCGCATCCAGCATGGCTTTGAAGCCCGGCCAGATCTCTGCGCCGTCAACTGCCCCGTTCCACCTTCGGCGTACCTCGCTTCCGCGCAGCGCCCGGCCCGGTTCTTCGTCGATTCGCTCACCCACGATGCGGGCTGCCTTCGGCACGTTGTGAATCTCCTCGGTGCTGCTCGTGTCGCGCTCGGGTCCGATTACCCCTTCCCCCTCGGTGAGGCCGCACCGGGCCAGGTCATCCGTTCTGCCGGGTTCGGGCCCGTTGAGACCGCCCGTCTCCTCGCCGGTTCAGCCCTTGAGTTCCTCAACCTCCCTGCCTCACGCTTTCAGCCCGCGGCCAACGGTTGACGGGCGACTGTCTGCTTCGCGACGTAGCCACACCCCGCACAGGCCGCGCGGCTTACCAGCCAACCTGCACAGATTGCCCGATTTCCCAACCACCCCGCCCGGGTGGAACCCACACTCACCTCCATGTCCGTCGCGCCAACCTTGCCAACGATCCGGGCCGTGACGCAGAATCACCCATCCACCGCCGCCGGCGCCCAACGGGCCACCCGGGGCTACGGGATCCTTGAGGAGTTCCTCTCCGCCCGCCGCGCCGCGATGGCGGACCGACTCATCCCTGCCAAACTGCGCTCCGGCGCGGTCCTCGACATTGGCTGCGGAACGACGCCGCGGTTCCTTCGCATGTGCGGGTTCCTCGAGCGGTCGGGGGTGGATCAACTCGTCCCGCCTGGGGCCGAGCAGACGCTCGCGGGGTCAGATTCAGCGATCCGGCTCAAGCACTTTGACGCGAAACACGACCATCGTCTCCCTTATGGCGACAGTGTTTTTGACGCCGTGACCATGCTCGCGGTCTTCGAGCACATCCCGATGGAGCGGCTTCTGGTGCTCCTTGCGGAGGTCGATCGGGTGCTCAAGCCCGGGGGTGTGTATGTCCTCACCACGCCCGCGGGCTGGACCGGCCCGATCCTCACGGCACTCAAGCTCCTGCGGCTTGTCAGCCCGGAGGAGATCGACGAACATGAGGACAGCTATTCCCCCGCCATGATCCGCGCCATCATGGAGCGCACGCCCCTCGGTCGCCACCCCGCCCGCTTCGGCCACTTTGAGCTCGGGGCGAATGTCTGGGGGATCGTGACCAAGGGGGCCTGACCTTCGGGCGAGACCGGCGAACCGTGGGCCTTTCGCTTCGGAGGCGATACCCTTCGCACGGAATGCCCTCGTATCAACTCTCCTCTTCCGACGGCCGTGGTTTCCTCATCCGGCTCGGGAACAAGCCCGTCACCATCGGCCGCAACGCCGACAACGAGCTCCCGCTCACCTCTGATGAGCGTGCCAGCCGCTACCACGCGGTCATCGAATCTGATGGGCAGGGCGGGTACACCATCCGCGACCTTGGCAGTCGCAACGGCACCAAGCTCAACAACCAGCGTCTGGGTGGTGTCGAGACCCTCAAGTCCGGTGATGCACTCAAGGTCGGCAACCACACCTTCACCGTCGAGGTTGAGCAATCGATCGGCGAGGTCCGGGCTGAGGTCCGTTCGCGCACCATCGACACCGATCGCGCCTGGGCCGCCGAACTCCGGGGCATGGTGGAAGGGCTCCCCCCCAAGGGCGAGGGGGCCGATGAATCGATCACCATTGTCGATAGCCGGGGCTCTGCAACGGGAGCGTTGACGACCGACTCCGACGGCCCGCTGGTGACGCGCTACCTGCTCCTGCTCGCGAGCAAGTCCCGCGCCACGGATATCCACGTCGAGCCCAAGCCCGACCGGATGAGTATCCGCATGCGTGTTGACGGGCAGATGATCTCAGTCTCGGACCTTCCGCGAAAGCCCGGTGAGCTCTTCCAGGGCCTCGTTCGCGCCGCGTGCAACATGCAGATGGCCGGACGCGACGCGGTCCAGGACGGTCACTTCAGTGTGAACTTCCGCAACAAGCGAGTGGATTACCGCGCCAGTGCGACGCCGAGTGTCCACGGCCAGAAGGTCGTTCTCCGCGTCCTTGACAGCCAGAACGCGCCCAAGTCCCTCACTGAACTCGGCCTCCCGGGCTACATGCTTCAGCGCGTCAAGAAGACCTGCGATAAGGAGAACGGGCTCCTCATGGTCTGTGGTCCTACCGGTTCGGGAAAGACCACCACCCTCTACAACGCTCTTCGCGAGATCGACCGCGAAACCACCAACGTCGTCACGATCGAGGACCCCGTCGAGTACCAGCTCGAAGGGGTCACGCAGATCCCCGTTGACGAGGCCAAGGGCAACACCTTCGGCGGCCTGCTCCGCTCGGTGCTCCGTCAGGATCCCGATGTCATCCTGGTCGGCGAGGTCCGCGATGAGGAGACGGCCCGCACCGCCATGCAGGCCGCCATCACCGGCCACGTTGTTTTCTCGACCGTCCATGCGAAGGACACCATCACGGCGGTCTTTCGACTGCTCGATCTGAAAGTCGAGCCCTATCTCGTCGCGAACTCCCTCGATGTCGTGCTTGCCCAGCGCCTCGTCCGGGTTCTCTGTGAGGCCTGCAAGCGGGCTCATCGCATCACGCCCACACAGGCCACCCGTCTTGGCAAGTGGATCGAGGGCAAGAACGAGGTCTACGACGCTGTTGGTTGCGCTGCCTGCCTCAAGACCGGCTACCGCGGCCGCCGCGCACTCTTTGAGATGCTCGATTTCACCGACGAACTCCGCGACGTTGTTCTGAAGGACCCTTCGATCGGCGGGATGCGCAAAACGATCGAGAAGGGCCTCTTCACCACCATCCAGCAGAGCGGGTGGCAGCTTGCGGCCCGTGGCATCACCACGCTCGACGAGGCCGACCGTGTCGCCGGTAACGGGTGACGCTTCGCTGCCGCGTGGGCTGCTCAGCCCTTTGCCGCGGATTTTTCAAAGAACGCCCGGATCGCCCCTCGGCCTGCGGGCGTGTGACGCAACCGATTGAGTTCGCGCCGCTCAACTTGAAGGGCCGCGCTCCACCCATGCTCAAGACCCGCCTGCAGCGCGCTGGCGCAGGCCGCCGCGGCCTCTGTGCCGGGGAGTTCGCCCCTGGTCTTGACGAGCGCGGCGGTCACGGTGTTGCGGCAGGCATTTCGCCCCGCCCAGCGCAGCGGCTGGCCATCCTGGCGCTGGCCATGCACCGACCGGTGCTCGGCAATCCACGCGGCACACGTCGGAAGAAGCCGCTCTTGACTCTCCGCCACGGCATCGAACATCCCTGCTGCGATGGCTTCATCGAGATTCATGGGTTTCCCCTCCGCCGTCCTGCGGATCGCCTGCCCGGGCTCCATCCGTGCTGGTAGCAGCACCGTCCCGCCCCAACCCGGGCAGATAGAGAGCCCCGCCTCTGGCAGGCCCACGGGGTACGGTCTTCCCGGCTGTCCGTCCTTCTGCGGGGGCCGGGCGGCGATCAATGCGTCGCAGTGCATCGCCAGTTCAAGCCCGCCCCCGAGCGCGGCGCCGTTGATCGCCGCGACGGTCGGGCATGCCAACCGCGCGATCATCCCGAACACGCGTTGCCCGAATGCGAGGTAGTTCTCAAGGTGCGGCACATCGAGCGACTCGATCTGCTTGAGGTCTGCCCCCGCCACAAAGACGCGCGATGAACCTGAAGCAAGGATCATCCCTGTCGCCGTGGAGGGGACCAGTTGCAGGGTCGCCTCAAGCCGCTGGATCAGGGCGTGGTCAAGCACCACCATCGGTCCCTGATTGGGTTCAAGCGTCAGAACATGCACGCCCGGATCGGTCGCGAGCGGTGTAAGCGGCAGCGGGGTCGTCATGCCGCAGTGTAGAACCCGCCGATGCGGCCGTGCCCCCATATGCGCGTAGACTGCCCCATGGCCGCCGCCGACTCCGAACACCAAACCCAGTCCCAGCACACG
>JBQTIJ010000167.1:0-3989 GCA_052388255.1 Phycisphaerales bacterium | reverse complement strand
CTTCCGAACCACGCGGCGAATCTCGTTCATGTTCGGCTCGCTTCCTTCAACGCAACGCTCAGGGGCTGGATACAGGGGAGTCTACGGACAACGGAACTTCAGCATTTCGATCTTGTCGTTATCGGACTGCTGTTCACTCGCTTAGCTTCGTGCTCACTTTCGGACTTCTTTGGGGAGAGGTTCGCCCAGTTGCACTATCTCAGAGCGTTCAGGAGGACTTCGACGGGGGCGGTTCAGTTCGAAGGGGTTGAAAGCACAAAGTCGATGATCCGGCCGACCGCGCCAAGGTCCGGGAGCGCGAGATCTGCGCCAGCCGCGGCAAGGTCCTCGACGGAAGTCCGCCCGGTGGCGACACCGATGGTCCGGCAGCCGTTCACCCGCCCGCAGCGGACATCGTGGACCGTGTCGCCGATCACCACCGCCCCGCCGCGAACGGGGTGACGGCCATGCCGGTGGGCGAAGCTGGCGAGGGCGAATGGTGGAAGGAGATCGCGCGAGGGCGCGGGTGACCCATCCGCACCGTCCCCCGCGGCGTCTCCCCATCCGTTGTGTTCAAAGCGCCGGGGGTCGAGTCCGCAGGCGGTGAGTTTCATGACGCCCGTCTCGGCGAAGTTGCCGGTCACGATCCCCTGCGCGACGCGCGGATCATTGTGGAAGCGATCGACAAGTTCCAGCACCCCGGGGAGTGCGCGGGCCCGATCGGCCTTGGCCGCGAGCGCACCGGGCAGGCGTTCGCCATAGCCCGCGCGGAATCGAGCGAGGGACTCGCGGGTCGGGGTCATGCCGATGCGACGGAGCATGTCGGGCATGATGAGCGTGTCGAGCCGACCGGCGAAGTCGATCCCATCGGCGGAGAACGTGGGGCCGAAGAGGGCGACGCCCGCATCGACCATGGCCGCCATGCCCGCGCCGCCCGTGGTCACGAGGGTGCCATCGATATCCCAGAGGATCAGTCGCGACGGCGTTTCAGTCGGCGATGACAAACTCGATCTCCTCTTCGTGCACGGGCAAGCGCAGCCGGGTGACGCCGCGGACTTTTGCGCCCATGCTCGCATGGATGCGCTCGACCAGGTCATCGATCGCGGGGCCCGGCCCCTGTGCTTCGAGCAGCACGCTGCCGTCCGGCTCGTTGCGCACCCACCCGGTGATCGGCAGCGCGGAGGCAATGCGCCGGGCGGTGGCCCTGAAACCGACACCCTGCACGCGGCCCACGAAGTTCAGGCGTTCGCGCCGCACTCAGCCCCCACCGCCGGGGGCGGGTTCAATCCGCACAGGCACCGCGCGGCGCTGGGCAAGCGTGTCGTTGAGCGCGACCTCAAACAGGACCTCCCCAACCGTCACGCGAGCCACGCCCGCGCTCCCGCCGATGAAGCAGGCATCGAGCACGGACTCGCCGACCGACAGGGCCTTCTTCTCGCTGGTGCGGGTGTTGAGCAGCCAAAGTTCCGGTCCGCTTCCACCGCGGACAACCGCCGTCACGCGCCATTCGCCGTACGCGGGGCCTTGAGCCGGCGGGGGGGGAGGGGCCTGTGTGACGGTGGCAGGTGGAAGGGCGGCGGGCGCGGGGGGCTCGCGGAAGACGTTCTTCTCGACAATCGCCCGCCAGGCGACGGATTCTCCGTCCGTCGGGCGGTTCCACAGCCGGGTCCGCTCGGCGGTGCGTCCGAGGTCGGTCATGAAGAACGTCGTAAGCCCCACGGCAAGGTCGAAGCCGGTGCGGTCCTTGTTGTTCGGGCGGAGGAGGACGCTATCGATCCGGTGGGCCCAATCCTGCGCGCTCAGGGCCGCAAGGAAACTGACGCACTGTTCGAGCGACCCCTTACCGGAGACCGTGGCGGGCATGCCACGGAAGTCCTCGGACTCGCGCAGGTCGCGCTTCCAGGTCTCCTTGAAATCACTGGTGGCGACGGCGGCGGGGTTGCGGACCGATTGCGGGGCAAGGTTGGCCACTGACGTTTGGCGGAGGCCGTAGGCCGCGGCCATCTCGTTGAGCGCGGTGCGCACATCAGCGCTCACCGTCTCCTCGGTGCGTCCGAGCGTGGTCTCCGCGAAGGCCTGGAGGCGCTTGCGGACAGCGACAGCGTTCAGTGCGTCCGCCTCGAAGCGCTCAGTGGCGGTGCGCCAGGCGGCGATGTCGTTGTCAAGCTCGCGCCTCGGGAGCAGGTACCACCCGACCGCGGCAAAGCCGACAGCACCAAGTGCGCCGATGCCGACAACGCCAAGGAGCAGGTGGTTGAACGAGAATCGCCTCACGAGTCGCCCCCGGCGGCTTGGGCGGCGGGGGCGGGGTTCTCTGGCGGGGACGCCGCGGCGCCGGGCTTGGGCGCGGGTTTGGGCTTGGCGGTCTCGGGCACATCGGGGTGGGCGCTTGTGGTCGAGATGCGATAGTCGAACCTGTTGGGGACATCCGCGCCCTTGGTCGCAATCTGGTACCGCACGTCCTGCTCGAAGCGTTCGCGGAATCGGTTGGCGGTCTGCTGCTGCTTGGTCACTCCGGTCACGTCGAGCGTGCCGACGAGGCGGGGTGTCCAGCGCCCCGCAGAGAGCGTCCGGGCGACGCCCTTGGGCCAGACGAACTCCACGCGAGCGTCGCTGTCGGCCACCACGGCATCAAGGAGCGCGTCCTTGGGCGCGGGCATCTGTTCACTGAGGACACGCAGGTGGGCCACCCAGTCCATTCGGGCCGAGAGGGTGCGGTCGATGTGCTCAGCCCGGAGCTTGGCGCGAAGGTACTTCGCGTGCTCGGGGGCGATGCGCTGGGCAAACTCCTGCTTCAGACGGTCACGCTCGGTCCGGCGGGCGTCGAGCGACCCGCGCGCGAGCATGGTGGCCACCACCCCCACGCACACCACGCCGAGCCCGGCGAAGACAGCCAAGCGCTGCGTTCGCGCCCGCGCGTCGGGGGGCTTGCGGGGGTTGTGCAGGTCGAGAGTCGGCACATCGGAAGCGGATTCGTGCAGCGCCCCCAGCAGGTGAACCGCCTCGACCGCGTCCGCCAGGGCAACCTCGCGCGCCAGTTCCACCGCGCCGGGGAGCGCGGCGGCAAGTCCCGGGAGTTCAAGGTGTCTCCCGATGCGCCTGGCGATCTCGGCGGTGAACTCGTCGCGCTCGCCCGCGCCGAGCACCAGCACGCGGCCGACCTCGGTCGCGCCCTGGCTCATGCGATAGGCAAGATACGTGCGCTTGGCCTCGACAAGCACCGCCTCGGTGAACGTTGCCTGATCCGCGCTCGCCGTCCCGCCCAAGGCAGGGACATCCGCTCCTCGCGAGAAGAGCAGTTCGCCCGCGCCCGGGCCCCGTCGCACCACCAGAAACTCGCACCCCCCAACCCCGCCGCGCGTGGAGAGGAGCGTCAAGAGGGCCGCGCCGGGCTCCCCCGCACCCTCGGTCAGGCCCAGCAACCGGGCCGCACCGGCGGTTCCGGGCGCGATCCGACGCACACGCATGCCCGCGTGACGGGCCATGGTGCTATAGAAAGAGAGCCGCGCCTCCGACATCGACGCCGTTAACACCTCTGTCCCACCATCGGGATTGGCCGCGCCGTTTCGGAGATAATCGACCGACGCCGTCTCGGCCGCGAAGGGGACATGGCGCATCATCGCGAGCCGAACGGCCCCGGGCTCCTCCGCCGCGGTCAGCCCGGGGGGCAGCGTGAGCCGGCGCAGGACAACATCAGTCTTCGGAAGAACGAGAATGACGCCCGATCCCGCGCTCGCGCGCAGGGCGCGGTGGTCGAGTTCCGCGCCCACCCATTCGCCCACGCTCTGCGGATTAGCGGGATCGACCCCGTCTGGCCGCTGGGCAACGACTACCGAGCGCACTGAAAGCCGCGTCGCGCTGCCGGAGGCGACGACTGCAAGCAGTCGCTCGCCGTCAAAGAGCATTGCGAGTTGGGGCGACGAGAAAGGCATGTTCAAGGGAGGGTATTGCCGCACCGACGGAGATCGCGAACCACGATGAAAGGCGCGTTCAGCCGCCGGTGGTCCAGC
>JBQTIJ010000166.1:0-2815 GCA_052388255.1 Phycisphaerales bacterium | reverse complement strand
GATGTCTCAAGAGCCATGGGTGAATGTTAGGAGGCCCTTGGTTGGACGTTGGCCCAACGAATCAGGCCCCGGGGCCTGACCCGGGGCCCTTGGGGGGCGTTTGAATGTGCCCTCGGCGATCAGCCGCCGTAGGCCTTCGTGGCTGACTACAAGAAGGCCTTCGGCGGCTGATCGCCGTCGGCACATTCAAACGACCACCAAGGGCCCCGGGTCATTCCCCGGGGCCTTTATCGATGGGCCAACGTCCAACCAAGGGCCTCCTAACATTCACCAATGGCTCTTGAGACATCGACCCCTGCGGGGCAGAACGGAACTTCGCACGCACCCATGAACGGCAATACCAAGCAACTTGCGCCCTCGGCCTCTGCCCGGCTCAGCGACTCCACCCTGCGGTCATGGCTCCGTGACATGATCCTGATCCGCGAGTTCGAGAACCGCTGCGCCCAGGCCTATCAGCAGGCCAAGATCGGCGGGTTCTGCCACCTCTACATCGGGCAGGAGGCCCTCGCCGTCGCCACCATCCAGGCGCTGAACCACGACGACCCCATCGTCACCGCCTATCGCGACCACGGCCACGCACTCGCCCGGGGCATGTCTCCCCGCGCCTGCATGGCGGAGATGTTCGGCAAAGCCGCGGGGTGTGCCAAGGGCAAGGGCGGCTCGATGCACATGTTCGACAAGCCCAACTGGGTCTTCGGCGGGCACGGCATTGTCGGCGCACAGACCCCTCTGGGCACGGGCCTCGCCTTTGCCGCCCGCTATGAGTGGGAGGTCATGAAGACCGGCAAAAAGAAGGTTTCCCTCGCATTCCTCGGCGATGGCGCGCTCAACCAAGGCGCACTGCACGAGGCCATGAACCTCGCCGGCCTCTGGGACATCCCCGTGATCTACATCGTCGAGAACAACCGCTACAGCATGGGCACCGCGATCGAACGCGGCACCACCATGGCCCATGACCTGCTCGCCAAGGCCCGGGCATACGGCATCGCCGGGCTCGAGATCAGCGACCGCACCACCGAGGGCATGGCCCCGGGCGGCGAGATGAACATCCTCAACATCTTCGACCTCTTCAAGCCCTTCGCGGACCGCTGCCGCGAAGAACAGAAGCCCGGCTTCGTGGACCTTCACACCTATCGCTACCAGGGCCACTCCATGAGTGACCCCCAGAAGTACCGCACCAAGGACGAGGTCGAAGGCGTCAAGAGCCGCGACAGCATCGAACTGCTGGCCCAGCACCTGCTCATGCAGCGCAAGTGCCTCTCCGAGAGCGCGCTCCAGGAGATGACCGACGAGTGCAAGGCCCTCGCCGTCGATGCGCTCGACTTCGCCGAGGCCGCGCCACTCCCGGAGGCGAGCGAGCTCTACACCGATGTCTACGCCGAACCGCAGCCGGGCCTCAGCCCCTCCTGCGAGTACACCCAAGGCGCCAAGAACCCGCTGCTGTAATCTGGCAAAGCCCGCCCCTTGCCCAGTCAATCAAGGCCAGAGCTCGGCGTCCGCTCGATGGGCACGTCGATCTCGATCGGCTGCCCGCCGCGGATGACGCGCAGCCGGACGCACGCGCCGATGTCCTTGGCACGGACCACCGCGCGAACCGCGTGAATCGATCCTGCCGGCTGGCCGTCGACCGTGCTCAGCACATCAAACTGCTGCACCCCCGCGCGGGCGGCGGGGCTTCCGTCATTCACGCGGCTCACCACCGACGCCTCGCCTTGGTTCACCCCCGCCTGTTTGGCGAGGGCCGGGCCGATCGGCTCCACCGCCAGCCCGATGCGCTTGGCCGGCCACCTGCTCGTGTCGTAGTACGCGCCAGAGTCATACGCCGCGGAGCGGTTGCCCACCACCACAATGCAACCGCCCAACGGGCACACGAGTGCCGCGCCAAGCAAGAAGAGGACACGACCGCGCAGGGATAGCGCTGACGAGATCAAGGTGTTCATGCTGTGTCTCCAAGAGGACCCACCATCCGGACGCAGCGGTAACGCGACCCGCGTCCGACGGTCGTTGCATTCGTCGGAATCTGCCGCCCCGGATTCAGGATGGAGCCGGAGGAGGAGCGGAATCCGCGGCTTGCGCCGGTGGCGTGCCCGCCGCAGCGGGCCCCGTCCCCTGCACCGCTGGGGCCGTCGCCGCCGATCCGCTCGTCATCGGTTCGCTCGTCACCGATCCGGCCGCCTGCCCCCCCACCGTCAGAGGCACGGTCGCGCTTCTCGCCGGGTGGCCGAACCACTCGCGTCGCCCCGTGCCGTACATCTCCACCACTTTCGCCTCGACCTCCTTCATCGACTTGTCCGCGCCCACCCATCCGCCGTCGATGTCCGGGAAGTCCACCTTGCAGTTCTCGCACTTCTTGCCGTCATAAAAACGAATCGGGCACCAGAAACTCTCCACGTTGCGCAACATCTCTCCCCCAAGGGAGTAGACCCCCGTCATCCAATCGCAGTAGAGGCACCAGATGAGATCATGCCCCACCAGCCCGCTGAACTTCTGACGCGAGCAGTTCACCCAGTCCCCCTGTTTGTACTTGGGGAAGTTCAGAATCACCACCAGCAACGGGTACACAAACACCTCGCCGGCACGGATGAACCAGAAGATCGGCAGCGCGATCGCCGTCACCCAGAGCGCAAGGTGATTGCGGAACGTCCCCACCGACCGGTTCAACGCCTTCACGATCCGCGGCCCCGCGACGGCCTCGCGGTGAATCCACTCGTGCATCACCAGCCACACAAAGAGGGCACCCACCTCGCCCACCAGCGACGCCAGCACCCCCCACCACCCTGCGACCTCAAGCCGGTGGGGCGCCACCGGGCGCCCC
>JBQTIJ010000165.1:0-5090 GCA_052388255.1 Phycisphaerales bacterium | reverse complement strand
GCCTCCAGCGGCATGACTAAAATCACACTACTCGCTGGTGTCGCTGACGGTGTTGATTCCGATAGCGTGGCCGAGACCGAGAAGTAAGACGGCGGGAAGTTACTGTCAGCGCACGCAACCATTGCTGGCGTCAAAGAACATGGTGATGAAGTCATCGATGTCGTCAGGCGAGACCACCCCGTCGTCGTTGATATCGAGCGAACTGCCCCCATCCACCGGCTCAAAGTATGCGGTGATGAAGTCATCAAGATCGTCCGGACTCAGCAAGCCATTGCCGTCAAAATCCACCAAGCACCGGGCCGACCTCGCGGCAGCGCCGACATCGAGCATCCCAGCCCCGATCAGAGCCGCTTGGCCTGGGTTCATCGGTGCAATGTTCATCGCGGAAGCCGCGAGGATCGCCCGGACCTTTGCGGGATCCGCCGACGGCTGGATCGACCGCACCACAGCGCACGCCCCCGAAACAAGGGCCGCCGAGAGACTCGTGCCATCCCCGTGCATGTAAGGGTTTGGGTCCCCAGGCGTCGTGGCGCCTGAGACGGGGCCGATCAGGTTGACTCCGGGCGCGCAGAGCGCGGTATTGCCCCCCACGTTGCTGAAACCGGCGAGCATCCCCGCATTGTTCACCGCCGCCACAGCAATGGCTCGCGGCTCATCCGCAGGATACTCACGGGGAGCGACCGCGCCGCCGTTCCCCATCGCCGCCACGACAACGACACCAGCGGCCTCTGCCGTGAGAATGGCATCACGGACGATGTTGTCGCGCCGCTCGGCGACCAACGAGATGTTGATGACATCGGCCCCCGCGTCCACCGAATCGAGGATAGCCAGAGCGATTGCCAGTGACGACGCCCGAGCGTCCATGTCGGACACCACCCGCATGGGCAGTATGATCGCCTCCGGCGCGACGAAGTGGATCAGGCCCGCGACGAAAGTGCCGTGCCCCACGCGAGGTCCGCTCCCCGCGTCGAGCGCGCCGGGGAGACCGGTCACGTAGTCGAAGCCGGGAACCGCCGCGCCGATGAACTGCTCATGCGGCCAGAGCCCCGTGTCGATCACGGCGACCGTAACGCCCGCCCCACGCCCAATCGGTCTTGCCCCCGGGAGATCGATCGGCAGCGTTCCTTCCTGTGCTTCGAAGGGGGCTCGCGTCTCGCGGAGGAAGAAACTCTGTGTTACTGGCTCGCTCGGCAGGAGCCGGCGGTGATAGTCCAGATTGAGCACACGCGGGTCGTTCTCGAGCAGGAGTGTGACAGCGTCCTCATCCGCACCCTCGGGAACGCGCAGCAGAAACAAGCGGCGCGAAGCACTCTCGAACAACACCTCCGCCGCCAATGGCCCGGCCACGGCCTGCACATCCACCCCTGCGGCGAGATTCACCACAAACTCACGGGGCGCTCGGGTGTCGTCCCCTCCGCCGCCGCGCCCGAACGCGCCGACCGCCGGATGGGCAAAGCCGGCGGCAAGCCCGAGAGCAGCAATCATCTTCGTGCAGTTCATGGAGGAGTGTCCTTCATTCAAGCCCAAAGCACACATATGGAGCCCAAGCCGCCGGGTTCGCCTCGACCGCCCGTAGGCCTTGCTGCGCCCGCGCAAGGGCGCAGGCCAGTGACCTATCCGCACCATCACTATGCCACGACTCATAGAGCTCGTCCATCAGGATCCGGGCCGATCGGTCGTGGAGCGGCCACAGACTCATCACCATCGATCGTGCTCCTGCGAGAACGAGCGACCGCGCAAGGCCGAGAACCTCCTCGCCCGCTCCGCGTCCGACACGACCGGTGTCACACGCGCTCAGAATCACCCGTGCCCCGCGCAGGTTGGTATCGGCCAAGTCGCGGGTCGTCAGCCATCCGTCCGCCAACCGGATGCCGGAGGCGTTCGGCTCGGTTGAAATGAAGCGAGCGTGCGTAGCGAGGTGAATAGTCGCCGCGGCCGAGCACGCCTCAATGAACGCGCCCCGGGTTGCGCTGGCCCCCAGGAGCGTCCGGGCACCCGCCACTCGGGCCGCGATGGCCGCACACTCTGCTTCCGCGTGTGGCGCGGCGTCGTCGCTGATGCCGACAAACAGCGCGCCGGATCGTGCCTCCGCGCTGGTACTCTCGCGAGCGAAAAGGTGCGCCAGCACGCTCGCACTGGGCACCACTGTGATCGGAACCGTGCCCAGCGCAGACGATGCCAGTGCCGCAAAGGGCACACCAAAGAGCAGACCGACCGGAGCCACGATCAACCCTGTCGGTCCTTCCAATCTCGCCAGAAGGGGTGCGAGCGTCAAGGTCCCCACCCGATCCATCGCAGACTGGACATCACGCGTTGAGCGCACCCCGGCCTCACCGCCGGGGATGCCGCGCGCGATCGCCCGCGACACTTGGAACCCAAGTTCGCCGATCGCCCTCTCGACCTCGGCCATCGGGGCGATCCCTCGCACCGCTTCGATGCTCCTCCCCCGTTGAACCACGAACGCGCCGAGCCCGCCTTGGGCGATGAAGTATGAAATCAGGGCTCGGCCCGCCGGAACCGAGGGTAGCACGCCTGCCACGGTGGCACTCGACGCAAACATGCCCACACCGTTCCCGCCGGAGAGCAGGCGTCGCTCCAGTTCATCGATCGTGTGCTCGGATGCACCGATCTGGGCCCGCCATTCTGCCAGCCGCTCTGGCGGCATGTGGAGCCCGGTCTGGTCCAGCCGGTCATAGAGCCCGTTCAACGTTCCACGCTCCTTCATCAGACGCGCCGCCAGCCCTTCCTCGTTGCCCGCGGCCATCGCGCGGGCGACGCCGCCATCTGGGGTGCCCGCCACCATCGCGTCAAGCAGCGACCTCGCGCGCGACCGCTCGATGCTTTCAAAGGCCTCCTCCACAAGATCGCGGGGCGCGTTGTGGCTCTGGGCGATTTCGAGCGCCACATCCGCCGCGTCAACGAACACCCGCCCCCTGTCCCCCAAGAACGCGGCCCTATACCGGCCGGCATGGAGCGTGCCCCGAAGCTGTTCGACCAACGTCATGCCCTCCCGGAGCGTCGCCAACGCCTCGGCGGCTTGACCGGCCGAACGCTGCGCCGCCGCGAGCACCATGGTTGCGTCCGCAGCATGGTGCGGCAGACCCAGCCGCTCGGCCTCGGCCCTCGCGCCCCTTGCATCCAGCTCCGCACCCGCGAGCTCGCCCAACTGCCGTCGCACCACCGACCGCAAGACCATCGCGCCACACACATCTCCCGGGCGATCGGCCAGGTCCGCCAGCGCGCGATCCAACCCCTCGCGTGCCGCAAGCGGGTCACCGCTGGCGAGGGTCACCTCCGCCAGCAGAAGCCGAGCCCGGGCCACGCCCGTCGTGTGGCTCATCGCTTCAAAAGCCCGCTCGGCCAGCCGCAGTTCTCCGGCGCCGCTGGCGATGCGACCGAGCCGCGCGAGCGCTCGACCGAGCCCGAGGTGTGCCCGCGCCGCCTCTGCGACTAACCCGGCGCTCGTGAGGGTCGGGAGCGCGTGCTCGAAGGCGGCCACAGCCGCACCGTGCATGCCCAGTGTCACCAGTGCCTCGGCCTGCTCGACCTCCAGCCGGGCCGCATCGCCCGGCGCGCCGGCATCATCCAACGACCGGCGCGCAAGTTCGAAGCCCTCCACCGCATCATGCAGCCGCCCTTGGCGGCCCGCAAGGTCCGCAAGGTTTCCACGACCGATCGCAGCGGCCCGTGGCGCACCGCCGCGCTCAAAGGCCACCAACGCGGCGCGGAAAGCCCGCTCCGCCTCGTCAAAGCGCCCGACATCAAGCATCGCCTCTGCCCGGTTGCTCTCGACCTGTGCCAGCACCACTGGTTGCCCATCAAACGCGGGAAGGGCTCGCTCGAAGAGCCCGATCGCCTGCTGTGGGCGGTCCGCCATGCGGTGGGCCACCGCAGTGTTCACATCCGCCCGTGCAGCAAGATCGATCCGGCCATGGGCCAGGAACGTATGTCGGGCTCGCGTGCCCGCGACCACGGCATCATCGAACCTTCCAAGCCGGCAGAGCGCATGAACGGAGGTGTTGCAAGCCAACGCCGCTTGAACCGGCTCGGCCGTTCGACCCAGTTCCTCGGCGAGCGCGAACACAGCCAATGCATCCTCGTACCGATTGGCATAAGCAAGGACCTGGCCCCAAGCACGCCGCGCTCGCACCCGAAGCACGGGCAGACCTGCAACATCCGCCTGCGCGACGATCTCTGGCGCCCGTGCGAGGACTCCCGAAAGGTCCGTCAGGGCGTCGCGCTCGATCGAGTCGATCGCCGCGTCAACCGTCGCGGGGTCGCAGCCCGACACTGCTGGTTGGTTCGTTGGAGCGTTCATGAAAGTCGGATGTCATCCACCCGCACGGTTGTTGGGCCGTCTCTCACGAGCAGCGACCACTCCCCGGGCTCATCGGCGACCAGCACAAACCGACCAGCCTCGTCGGCTTCCGTCTCGACCTCCACCGGCCCATCAGCCCCACGAGCAAGCCCCACAGCCACCTCCCTTGGTCCGAAGGCCCGTGGCGGATCGATCTGACCACTGATGGTCCATCGCCCATCCGCTCCTTCGCGCTGCTCCCGCTGAATCTGGAGATCGAGGTGGAGATCGGCCGGAGGCCGGGCAGAAAGTGCGATCGTCACCGTCTCGCCGTCACCCAGCCCGCCACGGAAACCGACAAGACCGACCTGGCGACGACTGTCGTAGACCACGTCCATCACCAGTTGGGGCAACCCGCCAAGCCAGGCCCTCACGCTCGAGGTCCGCCGCAAGCGCTCGCGCAAAACCCGCACGAGCGCCGGGCTCGGATCAACACCATCATCGCGCCGAAGGGTCGCCAGAATGCCCCGAATCCGCGTGATCTCCGCCGCGACGGGCGCTTTCGCCGCTCGGGCCAGCAGATCCGCCGGCATGGTGTCGCCAAGCGCCAGTGCGGCAAGCTCTTCAGGCGTCGGAAGGGGAAACTGGTCGGACATCAGCGGCCTCCGGAAACACGGTCGATCAGAAGGAAGGACCCAGCCCCGACAGGGCCTGATACGCGATCATCAGGATTCTTTCCTTGGTCGGAGGAGTTCCGCCAACTTGGCGAGGCATCGGGCCCTTGTGGGGCCGA
>JBQTIJ010000164.1:0-3593 GCA_052388255.1 Phycisphaerales bacterium | reverse complement strand
GATCGGGTGAGGCCTGGGTTTGGGAGAGGGGAGTTCGGGCACGTCGGGGAGAGCGTACCGTGAAAGCGAACGCAAGAGAAGGTTTTTGTTTGGATACTCTCAAAAATCGTCGGTTCTCAGTGAAAGTGCTTAGGAATGAGAGCGTGCGGACGAGGGTGCGGGCCGGTATGCTCGCCCTATGCCGACCCGCGCCTTTGCCGCCCAATCCGCGACCGCTCCCCTTGCCCCGCACGCCATCGAGCGGCGGACGCCGGGCCCGACGGACGTTGCCATTGAGATTCAGTACTGCGGGGTCTGCCACTCTGACCTGCACTTTGCCCGCAACGAGTGGGGTGGGACGGTCTACCCGGTTGTCCCGGGGCATGAGATTCTGGGGAAGGTGACGGCCGTGGGGTCAGGGGTGACGAAGTTCAAGGTGGGAGACACGGCGGCGGTGGGGTGCTTGGTTGATTCCTGCCGCGGGTGTCAGCACTGCAAGCGGGGGCTTGAGCAGTTCTGCCTGGGCGGGCCGGTGTTCACGTACAACGGGCCGGACAAGCACCTTGGGGGGATGACGTTTGGCGGCTACTCCGAGCGCGTGGTGGTGGACGAGGCGTTTACGCTGCGGGTGCCGAAGAACCTTGACCCGGCGCGGGCCGCGCCGCTGCTGTGCGCGGGGATCACGATGTATTCGCCGCTGCACCAGCACAAGGCGGGGAAGGGGAAGAAGGTCGGCATCGTGGGTCTGGGCGGGCTTGGGCACATGGGTGTGAAACTGGCCAGGGCGATGGGCGCGCACACGGTGCTCTTCACCACATCACCGGGCAAGGTGCAGGACGGGCTGCGACTGGGGGCGCAGGAGGTGGTCGTCTCGCGCGATGCGGAGGCGATGGCGAAGCACGCGGGGACGTTTGACCTGATCATCGACAGCGTCTCGGCGGATCACGACCTGAACGCGCTCCTGGCGCTCCTGAAACTCGACGGGGTGATGGTGATGGTGGGTGTGCCGCCCGCGCCGCAGTTGGTCGCGGCCTTTGGGCTGATCCTGCCGCGGCGGGTGCTGACGGGGTCGCTGATTGGCGGTCTGCCGGAGACGCAAGAGATGCTCGATTTCTGCGGCCGGGAGAACATCATGTGTGACATTGAGTTGATCCGGATGCAGCAGATCAACGAGGCGTATGAGCGGATGCTCAAGGGTGATGTGCGGTACCGCTTTGTGATTGACATGGCTTCTATTCGAGCATGACCGGGGGGCCTTTGCTGAGGGCCGCCGCGCGCGGGCGAGGCACGACGGAGGTCTGACCGGGGGGAGTTCAGCGACCTTCGAAGATTCGTCCTGCTCGACGGTCCGCGTCAGAGCCCCTAAACTCTCGGTTCGCACCTCGGGTGGGGGGCGGTTGTCCGCGTGGATGACGGCCCTGGACCCCGGAGTTTTTCACATGACAGCGCTTTCCAATACCAACATGGCCGAACGTCCCAACAAGGTTGAGATCATCGACGTCGAGCCCACGCGCAAGAAGTTCAAGATCGAGATTCCTGCCGAGACTGTGGCGGAGACGCTTGGTGTGTCCTTTGACACGCTGATGAACGAGGTGGAGATGCCGGGCTTCCGCAAGGGGCATGTGCCGCGGCGGCTGGTGGAGAAGCGTTTTGGGTCGGTGGCGAAGGGGCAGGCCAAGGACCAGCTCGTGGCGGCGGCGGTTGGGCGGGCGATCGAGGAGAGCAAGCTTCGCGTGCTGGGCGAGCCGACGAGCCAGACGCTTGGCAACGTTGAACTCGAGGCGGGCAAGGCGCTGGCGTTTGAGGTGGACGTTGAGGTGCTGCCGCTCTTTGACCTTCCGACGCTTGACGGGATGGCCGTGCGCAAGCCGAAGTTTGAGGTAAGCGAGGAGATGGTGGGCAAGGAGGTCGAGAAGCTCGCGGTGCAGGAAGGGACGCTGGAAGAGCGACCGGTGCCGGAGGGGGGCGACTACATCACGGGCCATGCCCGGATGGAAGGTTCGAACGGCAAGGTCTACTTCGAGTCGGCGGGGATCGTGGTGCAGGTGCCGACGGCGGACAAGGGCGGCAAGGGCATGATCGTGGGCATCGCGATCGACGACTTTGCCAAGCAGCTTGGGACGCCCAAGGCGGGTGACACCGTGGTCATCAAGACCAAGGGACCGCAGACGCACGAGAACGAGGAACTCCGCGGGCTCGACCTGACCATCACGTACAAGCCGGCGCGGGCGGACCGGATCATCGCGGCCAAAGTGGAGGACCTGGCGGCCCGATTCGGCATGGAAGGGGAGCCGCAGCTCAAGGACGCCATCCGCGAGCGGCTGGAGCAGCGCGTGCTGGTTGATCAGCAGGCCGTGATGCGCCAGCAGATTGCCAAGCAGTTGCTGGAGTCGGTGAAGATGGAACTGCCGCAGCGTGTGACGGCCGTGCAGGCCGGGCGGAACCTCGAGCGGCGGCGGCTGGAGATGCTCTACCGCGGCATGGACCCGCAGAAGATTGAGGAGCGGCTGGCCGAGATGCGTTCGCACTCGATGGGGGACGCGACGCGGGAACTGAAGATCTTCTTCATTCTCGACAAGGCGGCCGAGTCGCTCGATGTTCGCGTGAGCGAGCAGGAAGTGAACGGGCGTATTGCGCAGATCGCGATGGAGCGCAACATGCGGCCTGAGCAGCTTCGCCAGCAGATGATCCAGCAGGGTCAGGTGTCGTCGGTCTTCTCGCAGATCCGCGAGCACAAGACGATGGACGCGATTCTCGCCAAGGCGAAGGTTGAAGAGGTGTCGATCGAGGACTTCAATGCCTGGGCGAAGAAGGAGCGTGAGGAGTCGATGCTGCTGGGCGGCTGACGAGGATCGCCTGCGAATGACATGAAGATTCAGGGGCTCCGTTCGACGCGGGGCCCCTTTTGTTTTTTGCGGCTGGTTGCTTTGCCGACACCCGGCGGGTCGGCGGGGTCCTCAGGCCTGAGTCTCGGCGTGTTCCTGCTCGACCTGTTGCTCCACTTGTGCGCCGGCGACCTGGTCCGGCCGGGGCATGTGGATGGCGCCGCAGTTGGGGCAGGCGGCGCCCCAGCCACCGAGGCCGCCGAGGGGCTGGCCCGTGAGATCGTGCCCGCAGGTCCAGCAGACGGGGCGCGAGAGGCGGGCGGCGACCTTGCTCACGGAGACCGCCGCGGCGGCGAAGGCCACGCTGATGGCGGGAATCCAGGAGATGCTGGTGAAGAGGACGGCGGCGATGGTGGCGAGGGCGATGCCGACGACCCAGATGAGGGCGCGCAACCGGAGGCGGCTGATGAAGGCCTGCCCGGTATCGACGACGATCGCAATGGCGTCGTGGGCCCGGCGGGGGCGGCGTCTGGATGGGTTCGGGGCGTCGGGGGGCATGGTCAGGCCGCGCGGCCGGAGCGGGATCAGGGGCTACATCGGTCGGTACGCATCGATGATCTGTCGGATCCTATACGGCTGAGGAAGATCGTGAAGCACCACGACATCGTCGTCGCTGCTGGCGTTGGCGATGGTCATGGTGCCGACGTTGAAGATCCGGTTGGCGAAGCTCTGCTGGATCTCGATGTCCTGTATGGTGCGATAGACCATTTCGAGGGAGGTCTTGCTGAG
>JBQTIJ010000163.1:0-11856 GCA_052388255.1 Phycisphaerales bacterium | reverse complement strand
CAATCGGGCCACCGCTCCGGGAGCATGTGGGTGTGAAGATCAATCGTGAACACGCGAGGGCTCCGGCGTGGTCAGGGGCGGGCCGCGAGCACGGCTGCGCGACGTCGTCGGACACTGGCCACCTGGTCGATGCCGGAGACTTTCTCAACCTTGCCGCGGCGGACACGGATGGGCCCCGCCCGCTCGACGACTGTGCCGCACTGCTTGCAGGTGCGTCGGGCCACGGGGCCGTTCCAGAACTTCTCCATGATGATCTTGAGATCCTCGTCGATCTTCTTGAGTCGCCAGCGGGCCTCGTGAACAAGGTGGTCGCACTTGTCGCAGTACCAGCGCAGTCCGTCCTTCTCTCCGGCCGGGCGCGGGAACTCGACGATCAGCCCGATGGTCCCTGCGGGGCGCTGGGGTCGGTGCGGCACCCAGCGCGGCAGAAGGTAGATGTCCCCCTGGCGGATGATGACGTCGTGCGGGGCCGAGCCGTCGAGCGGGCGGATGCGCACGGCGATGTCACCCCGGAGTTGATAGAAGAGCTCCTCGGTGGGGTTGACGTGGTAGTCGTTGCGGGTGTTGGGGCCGCCGGAGACGAAGACGATGGCATCCGAACTGTCGGTGAAGAGCTGCTTGTTGCTGACCGGCGGTCGCAGGTCGCGCTGATTCTGGTTGATCCACCTGGCGAGGTTCAGCAGGGTTGACGGCGGGGAGTGCTTGGCCATGACGCGGGTAGGATAACCGCGGAAACACCCGTTCGCGAGGGCGTGTACGCGACGCCGACCGACCAACAATCCGCCCCCATGAGCGCGACCACCGATCCACACAGCGTTTCCCGGCAGCCCAACCGGCTGGGAACGGCCCAGAGCCCCTACCTCCTTCAGCACGCTCACAACCCGGTCGAGTGGTGGCCGTGGGGCGAAGAGGCCTTTGCAGAAGCGCGGCGGCGCGATGTGCCGATCTTCCTCTCGATCGGCTACAGCACCTGCTACTGGTGCCACGTGATGGAGCGCGAGAGTTTTGAAGACGAAGCGACCGCGCGAGTCATGAATGCGCGGTTTGTGAATGTGAAGGTCGATCGCGAGGAACGGCCGGATGTGGATGAACTCTACATGGCGGCGGTCCAGACGCTGACGGGGCACGGCGGTTGGCCGATGAGCGTGTTCCTTGAGCCGCAGACACTCAAGCCGTTTTGGGGCGGAACGTACTTCCCGCCCGAGGAGCGTCATGGCCTGCCGGCGTTCTCGCGGACGCTTGAGGGGATGTCCGAAGCATGGAAGACGCGTCGCGAGGACGTGCTGAAGCAGGCGGGTGCGATCGCATCCGCCGTCGAAGAGCGAGTGGCGCAGCATGCGCCGGCGGCGCTGATCGGCCGGCCGCAGGTCTCGATGGCGGTGCAGACCCTGCTCACGACGCTCGACCGCGCTCACGGCGGGTTCAGCGACCAGCCGAAGTTCCCGCAGCCGGTGTATCTTGAACTGCTCCTCGATATCCGCGAACGAACCACCGATCGCACGGCTCTCGGCTCGATCGATCATGCACTTCGGCTGACACTCGACAAGATGGCCCTTGGCGGGATGTTCGACCAGATCGGCGGGGGCTTTCATCGCTACAGCGTTGACCGCGCGTGGATCGTCCCGCACTTTGAGAAGATGCTCTATGACCAGGGGCAACTGCTCAGCGTCTACGCTCGCGCCGCGGCGGTCTATCAGGACAAGTTCTACGCGCGAATCGCGGGCATGATTGGCGGATATGTCATGCGCGAGATGACCGCGACCAGCGGGGCGTTCTTCACGGCCCAGGACGCGGAGGTCAACGGGCGAGAGGGCGTGAACTACCTGTGGCTCCCGGAACAGGTGGACGCGGTACTGGGCGGTGCCGAGAGTGCTTTTGCACGCGACATCTACGGCCTTGATGCTGGCCCCAACTTTCAGGACCCCCACCACCCAGACGAGCCAGCCCGCTCGATCCTTCACCTGTCTGAACGACCGGAGAAGTCCGCCACGAAGCGCGGGATGCCGCTCGAAGCACACCTTGAACGCCTCGACCGCGTGAACGCCCGCCTCCTTGCGGCGCGCGGGCACCGTGTGCAGCCGCGCCTTGACGACAAGATCGTCACCGGGTGGAACGGGCTGATGATCACGGGGCTGGCGCGGGCGGCGCGATACCTTGGGCTCGACTGGATGGCCGCGGCGGCGGCGCAGGCGGCCGAGGCGCTGGTTCCTGTCCCGGGGGCGGCGCTGCCGCGCTCTACGCGGGGTGGAACAGGGACGAGCGCGGCCGTGCTCGAGGACTACGGCGCGATGATTCTGGGGCTCGCGGAGCTCGCCGAAACGCTCGAACGGCATCCGGTAAAGGGGCATGATTCGAGCCGCGCAATCGAATGGGCCCGGCGTCTCCACGAGGAAGCCCGGCAGCGATTCGGGGACGGCAAGGGTGGAGTGTGTGATACGCACGCTGGGGCGCGCGACCTTTTTGCCCGGCCCCGGGCGACGTATGACGGCGCCATGCCGAGTGGAACCTCGCTCTATGCGATGGCGCTGTTGCGGCTCGCGCAGGTCGCCCGCGATGCTGGGCCTCTGCGCGAGAGCGCGGCGGTGGTGGCATCGATCAGCGCTGCGATTGAGCAGTCCCCGCTGGCGACGGCCAACTCGACTCGCGTGCTGCTCGCGCTGGTGGAGGCCGACGAACGCATCTTGATGGACGCACTCCACGCGGCGGGTGCAGCGGAGATGCCGGGGGGGAAGGTGCGAGAGGGGGCGCGGGGAGTAGGCAGCGGCGGTGCAGCGGTCGAGGTCTATGCATCCGAAGAGACCATCATGGTCTCACCTGAACAGCCGGCGGAACTGATGGTGCGGGTACGGATCGCGCCGGGGCATCACTTGATCGCCGGGCTTGCCCCCGAAGAGAAAGGGGGGGCGGCCTCGGGGAGCGAGCCGCTACGGATCGGGATCGTCGGCGGCGGCGGAATCGCGGCCTATGCGGATTATCCCGAGAGCGAACCGTGGTCGGTTGACCCGGCGGTGCGGGTCTATACCGGGGAGATCGAGATGCGCGTGGCGGTCGAACAGACGGGTGATGTGATGGGCTCGCCGCGCCTGGCGATGGCCTATCAGGCGTGCACGGACCGCGAATGCCTGGCGCCAGCCGTGGTGGAGCTTGAGGTCGAGATTCTGACGGCGTGAAGGAGCGTCCGGGGCCGGCCCATCCGGGGCGCGGTCGCCCGTATGATCGCCGTCATGCCACATGCTCAACCACCGGCCAAGAACGCCTCGCCGAAGCCCTCTGTCCGACTCTATGACGGCGAGTCGGATGCGCTGATCTCCGCGGACCTTGCGCCGGATCGGGTGAGTCTGCTTCCGGGCGAAGACCACGCGCCAACGGCCGATTCGCTGGCGGCGACCGAGCGGATCCGGATCCTGTGGGGGCAGGACATGCTGCGCGATGTTCTCGATGGGCGGTACCGGGCCATCGTGGTAGGCGTGAATGACGCGGACAACAGCCACGGCATCATCGCGAAACTGGTGGAACTGATCCGCACAAGTCAGTGGAGTGCGCGGGCGGTGTCGAGCTATGCGAAGATGTTTCAGGACAGTGTGGCGATCCACGCGGCCCGGGACCGCGAGCCGTATGTGCTCAAGTTCGATCTCGATTCGCTCCTGATCCTCGGCATCCTGCGGCCCAAGGGGCGCGACCACTTCACGCTTGATGACCTCGGGCGGGGCTTCGGCACAGTCTGCAAGATGCTGGCGGATCGGCGCGATCGGTTGCCGGTCGCCAGCGTCTCGTTCCTGAACGCGCGGGCCAATCGGCTCGTCGGCGGCGACGGGCGGGAGCCGTCGTTTGAGTCGGTGCTGCGGACCATGTACTCCAGCGGCTTCCGTGGCGATGTGTACACGGCCCCTGCGATGTGGAAGCACGGGAGCGTCGGTGTCTTCCCGAGTTACCCGTTCCCCTCCGGCCTGCAGCGGATGCGCGAGGGGAGTTCGTGAGGGAGGACGGCCGATGGCGATGAGTATCGATGTTCGCCTGCCGCGCGACCAGGTCCCACTGTTTCCGTCGCGGTGCGTGCGCTGCGGGAAGGAGGACCCGGACTATGCCTTCCGGCTCAAGCTTGAGCCGATCCTGGCCGCGGAACTCACACGCCCCAAGGGGGTGCCCAATGCGTACGAGGCACCCGCGTGCCGGGGGTGCGCACGGTGGATGAAGGTGCAGGCGGCGGTGCGGATGATCGGGTATCTGTTGTTTCTTGTCCTCGGTTGCGTCGTGTACTTCTGGCTCGTTGCGCCGATCATCGGGCACTCGAAACTCTACCTGATTCTCTTCCTCTGCGTGTCGTCGATCCCGTGCCTCGCTTACACGATGTTCCGACCCCGCCCCCTGGTGACTACGGAGATGCGCTCGGGGGTTGATTATGAGTTCGCCGATCGCGAATATGCTCTGGAGTTCGCTGTGCTCAACCACGGCGAGTTCAAGGGCTGAAGACGCGCCTCAGGCGGCGCGGTGCTGGTTCCAACTCTGAGAGACGATCAACCCGTGACGACCAACAGGCAAGAACTCGACCCCGCCCGTCCGGACCCCTCCCGCGAGCGCAAGCCGGAGGATCCGTTCATCGCCGAACGGCTCGACCAACTGATCGAGCACGTCGGCGGCAAGCCGGGGACCTTTGAATCGCGACTCATCAAGGACCTGCTGACGACAGGGCTGAAACTCATCCCCGACGGCCGACACACCGGCGAACTGAAACTCATCACCACGGCGGTGAAGGAGCTGAGGCACGCCTATCGCATCTTCGGCCAGTACACCGAGCCCCACAAGGTCTCGATCTTCGGATCAGCACGAACGCCCAAGGGCCACCCGGACTACACCGCGACGGTGGAGTTCAGCAAGATCATGGCGGACCAAGGGTGGATGGTGATCACCGGGGCGGGCGGCGGGATCATGGAGGCGGGGCATGTCGGACCGGGGCGCGAGCAGTCCTTCGGCGTGGCCATTCGGCTTCCCTTTGAGACGACCGCCAACGACGTGATCGCCGGGGACCAGAAACTCATCCACTTCCGCTACTTCTTCACCCGCAAGCTCATGTTCATGAGCCAGTGCGAGGCCGTGGCCCTTTTCCCCGGTGGGTTCGGCACCATGGACGAGGCGTTCGAAGCGCTCACGCTGGTGCAGACGGGCAAGGCGAGCATGGTGCCGGTGGTCCTGTGCGAGGGTGCAGGCGGCGGGTACTGGACAGGGTGGGACCGCTTTATCCGCGAGCAACTTGGGACAGCGCGCCTGATCAGCCCGGACGACACTGCCCTCTACTACCACGCAAAGGACCCTGCGGACGCGGCCCGGCACATCGTGCAGTTCTACCGCAACTACCGGTCGTCGCGCTATGTGAAGGACGACCTCGTGATCCGTGTTGAGCGTCGACTGAGCGATGAGGCGCTCGCGAAACTCAACAGCGAGTTCGGCAGACTCGTCAAGAGCGGGACCATGCGGCAGGGCGGGCCGCTTGACGGTGAGGACGATGCCCTGCACCTGCCGCGGATCATCTTCCATCACACCCGGCGCGACTTCGGGTTAGTGCGGAAACTGATCGACCGCGTGAACGAGCTCGACGCCGGCCAATAAAAACGCCACCGCCGGAAGGGCGATGGCGCGGAGGTAAGCCGTGGTTCCGGGAGCGATCCCGGGCAGGTTACTTCTTGGGGGCTTCTTCTTTCTTGGGCTCGGGCTTCTTGGCATCGGCACGCTCGACCTTGGTGATCGTCACCGTCTCGAGGGGGCAATCGGGGAGCTTGCCGGGGCCGGGCATCTTCTCGGAGGTCTTGGTCGCGCGGATCTTGTCGACCACGTCCATGCCAGAGATGACCTTGCCGAAGACCGCATATGCCGCGCCATCGGGCTGCGGGCGGTCGAGGCCGCCGTTGTCCACGACGTTGATGAAGAACTGGCAGGTCGCCGAATCCGCGTTGCCGCCGATCCGGGCCATCGAGATGGTGCCACGCTCGTTCTTGAGGCCGTTCTTCCACTCGTTCTTGATCGGGGCATCCGTCCGCTTCTGCTTCTGGTCCGGAGTGAACCCGCCACCCTGGATCATGAAGTCCTTGATCACACGATGGAAGATCGTGCCGTCATAGTGACCCTTGTCGGCGTAGGCGAGGAAGTTCGCCACGCTGATGGGCGCCTTGGTCTCGTTGAGTTCGATCGTGATGGTGCCCATCGAAGTCGTCATTTTCACTTGCACGAGCTTGTCCTCCGCGGGGGCCGGCTTGGCCGGCTCGGTTTTGGGGGTCTCTGACTTCTTCTCTTCGGGCTTCTTGTCCTCTGGCTTGGGTGGGGTCACCGGGTTCGTGGCCGCGGGCTTGGCATCCGCGGGCTTGGTCTCGGCGGGCTTGGCCGGGGGCTGGCCGAGCAGCGGCATGGCCAGACCAAGAATGAGAATGGCTGGGATCAGGGTGTTCTTCACTACGGAATCCTCCATGACTACAGACGATGACAACGGAAGAGATCTGCTCAACGGCCCAGCGGCCCGGCAGGCAGCGCGGCGGACGCGGAGGGCGGGATGGTACCCCTCCCCGCCAGTGTCTTCGCCTGTGGCAGGCCGCTGGATGCTTTCAGAACCCCAAGGACCGGGGGTGGTTATCGCAACGGGCGGAGGCCATGCCGAACGCGCTGGGCATTCAGCCCCGCCAGCGCGGGCGGGTGCTCGCGGAGCAGTTTGAGCATCTGGCTGGTAGAGACACCCAATCGCTCCGCGGCTCGGGCGAGGTCACCCTCGCAATCGGCAGCGTGGTCGAGGGCCTCAGCGAGCAGAGCGGGGAAATCCCAGTGATCGGGATTGCAGACGATCCGGCCGGAACGGGTTCGCTCGCGCCACAGAGGGCTGCCCTCGCCGGTGTCGAGGGCAGCGAGCATCGCCCTACCCCGCGCACGATCCACCAGGGCCCGGACCTCCACCGCGAGGGCAAGGCGAAGACGTCGAACCGCGACTGACCTGTTCTCTCGCTGACTGCGGCGCTCACCGGCATGGGCCTCGATGCCGGTCGGATCGTGAGTGATGATGATGAGCGTCTCGACCTTGTTGCGGTTCTGGCCCCCCGGGCCGCCGGAGCGACCACGCTCAATGGTGCATTGCGCGAGCAGGGCTTCAAGCTCAAGCGAGGCGGGGTGCACGCGGGCTCCGATCTGGGCGCGCTAC
This sequence comes from Phycisphaerales bacterium, assembly GCA_052388255.1. Lineage (GTDB taxonomy): Bacteria > Planctomycetota > Phycisphaerae > Phycisphaerales > UBA1924 > JAEUIX01. Next base: position 4,682 of record JBQTIJ010000163.1, on the reverse strand, counting down.
TAACTCAGAGACCGAGGAAGCCGCTCGACACATCGCCGATCGTGTGGAGCGCCATGGTGTTCGGTGATCGCGGTACGCCGAGGGGCGCACCGGCGACGAGGACGATGTTGTCCCCTGCGCCCGCGATCGAGCGTGCTTGAAGGTCCTGCTCCACCCGCCTGTTCCACCCGGCGAGGCCAGAGACGGGCGGCTGGGCGTGGATGGGGGTGACACCCTTAAGGAGCGCCATGCGCCGGGTCTGCACGGCGGAGGACGAATACGCCACGATGGGGATCCGCGTGCCGGTCTGCGAGAGGTAACGAGCGGAGCCACCATTCTGGCTCCAGCAGACGATGGCGCGAGCATCGAAGTCCTTGGCGGCGTGCCACGCGGCGTGCGCCAGAGCCGCGGTGCGGTAATGGGTCTCGCGGATCCGAGCGGGGGGAGTGGCGCTCTCGCCGGTGAGCGCCTGCTGGGCCTCGGCCGCGAGCACGATGCGGCGCATGGTCTCGACCACGAGCACCGGGTGCTTGCCGACGGCGGTCTCACCGCTGAGCATCACGGCATCGGCACCGTCAAAGATGGCGTTGGCGACATCGCTCGCCTCTGCGCGGGAGGGGATGCCGGCGGTGATCATGCTCTCGAGCATCTGGGTGGCGACGATGCAGGGCTTGCCCCACGTGGCGGAACAGGCGATGAGTTGCTTCTGCACAATGGGAACAACGGCAAGATCAAGTTCGACCCCAAGGTCACCCCGGGCCACCATGATGGCGTCCGACGCCTGAATGATCGCTTCCATCTGCTCGACCGCGCTCGGGGTCTCCATCTTGGCCACCACCGGAATCGGCGAGACCTCGCCTGCGCCATCCGCCTCGCCCCGGGCCGCTGCCATTTCCGCAAGTTTGAGCTTGAGCTCAAGGACCTCGGCGGCGCACCGCACGAACGAGAGCGCAAGGAAGTCAACGGCATTCGCGACCGACCACCGCACCCAGCCCCAGTCCCGCTCGGTCATCGTGGGGACCGAAAGCGTGCTCTGGGGGGTGTTCAGGCCCTTCCTGGAAGTAACCAGCCCCCCCACCACCACACGGCACCGAAGTGCCGAAGGGCCATCGCCGTTGGCTCGGTCCACGGCGAGCAGACGGATGGCGCCGTCGTTGATCAGGACTTTGTGCCCTGGTTGGACATCGAGCCCGATCGACTTGACCGAGCATCCCAGCCGCGGCGTGGGGCCGGGGATTGCACTCTCGATCGTCGGGTCGATCAGGACATCCTGCCCCGGCGCGAGGTCGATGCCGGGGTCGGGGACGATCCCAATGCGGATCTTGGGGCCCTGAAGGTCACCAAGCAGGGCCACGGGAACACCAAGTTCCTGCGCGGCTTCGCGCACGATTCGGAGGCGACGCGTGTGCTCCTCCTCGGTGCCGTGGGAGAAGTTCAGTCGAAAGACGCTGACACCCGCCTCCACCAGTCGACGAACCAGGGCGGGTGATTCACTCGCAGGGCCGATCGTCGCGACGATCCCGGCGAGCGTGGGCCGGGCGAGGCGCGGCGCGCGGGTTGCAACAATGGGCGTGTTCATCTGGTCGTTAGCGTATCAACGACCGGTGCCCCCCGCCCCCCCCTGCCCCCGGTTCGCAACGGAGCCATCGAATGCCGCACGTCTCACCGCTCCCTCCGCGGGCCCTGATCGGGATGATCCACGTCGGCGCCACCCCCGGCGCGCCCGGATCGCGCAAGAGCATCCCGGAACTTGCCAAGGACGCCGCCGCGGAAGCGGCTATGTACGTGCAGGCAGGGTTTGACGGAGTGATGATCGAGAACATGCACGACACGCCATATGTTCATGGTCGACAGTCCCCGGAGGTGGTAGTGGCCATGACGGCCTGCGGGATTGCCGTGCAGAACGAACTGGCCCGGGCACGGACCCGGTCGCGACCGCTTCCGCTGGGGGTGCAGGTGCTCTCGGGCGGCAACCACGAGGCGCTGGCGGTGGCGCTTGGATGTGGGGCTCGGTTCATCCGGTGTGAGAACTTCGTCTTCGCCCATGTCGGGGACGAGGGCCTTATGCCCATTGCGGAGGCGGGGCCCCTCCTGCGATACCGGCGAGCGATCGGCGCTGAGGGTGTCGCGGTCTACGCCGATGTCAAGAAGAAGCATGCCTCCCACGCCCTGACTGCCGACCTTTCGATTGCGGAAGCGGCGGCGGGAGCAGTCTTCTTCGGCGCAGATGGTCTGATCGTGACCGGGGTGGCGACGGGGAAAGCGACCGAACTCACTGATGTTGAGGCAGTGAGGGAAGAGGCGGGCAACCGACCTGTTTTGGTGGGTTCTGGGGCGAATCCGGGCAATGTCAGCGGTTACTTGGCTGTGGCAGCAGGGGTCATTGTCGGGTCGGCGTGTAAACGCGGTGGAGATTGGCGCAACCATCTTGATCGCAAGCGGTTAGATGCAATACGGCGTGCGGCGAACTGAGGCCATAGGGGTTCTCACCCAGTTGTACACCGTGAAATCTTTGACGCCCCGGCTCTGAAACATGTGGTATGCTGACTTCCGACCCGCTCGCCCGCTCGTGGATTGGGAGGTCACGCATGGTCGCAATCGAGAACGACGGCACCGTGAGTTTCAAGGTGTTTCTGCCCCACGCCGCCAAGGTGGACGTAATGGGCGATTTCACAGACTGGGGACGATCCCGCCTGAAGATGGTGCGGGAGTATCCGGGCTGGTGGCGGGCCAAGACCAAGGTGCCCCCGGGGCCGCATTCGTTCTGCTATGTGATCGATGATTCGATCCATCTGGCGGACTACGCCGCCCACGGCGTGAAGCTTGATGGCAGCGGCAACTGGGTAAGCGAACTCTCGATCCGGCCGTGATTCCGGAAATCATGGACGAAGAAGGCGTGGAACGATGAACCTCTGGGGGACATCGGGTCCTGTACCATGCGCACGCGTCGGTCATCGCACACTTTGCAAGGAACACCATGAAGCGCACGCTCCTGATGGTTATGGCGGCCGGTCTTGCTCTTTCCGTTCTTCCGGCGTTTGCCGTGGCACAGCCCGGTGCGGGGAAACAGGGCGAGGTCGCGGCGGCACCGAGCGAGATGCTGCCGATCCGCCGGATCACGCTTTATCGCTCAGGGGTCGGGGCCTTCCAGCGCGAGGGGCTTGTGGAGGGGAGCAACCAGGTTCAGCTCAAGTTCGACGTCTCGCAGATCAACGACATCCTGAAGTCGCTGCAACTGCTTGACCTTGATGGCGGGCGCATCGACTCCGTGGGGTATGCGAGCCGTGACCCGCTGGCCCGGCGGCTCAACTCCTTCAGCGTCCCGATCGCGGACAACCCGAGTCTGCAGATGCTGCTCTCGCGCCTGCGCGGGGCGGCGGTGACGCTGAGCGCGGCCGAAGGAACGGTGAGCGGGACGATTCTTGGCGTGGAGATGCGGAAAGTGCCGGGAGGGAAGGACACCGCCGCGATCGACGCCCCGTTTGTGTCCCTCGTGACCTCGACGGGGATCCGCTCCCTGAACATCAACGGCATCTCAAACTTCCAGTTGAACGACAAGGCACTCGCGGACGAACTTGCGCGGGCGCTCGCGGCCGTCGCGGACTCTCGGGCCGACCGCGTGAAGACGGTGGACCTTGCCCTCTCTGGGAACGGCGCGCGGCGGGTGGCGGTGCGGTATGTTCATGAGACCCCGGTGTGGAAGACGAGCTATCGGCTGGTGCTGGGGGATGCACCGGAGAGCAAGAAGGACGCCGGCGGCACGCCCGTGCCGGACACACTGGCGCTGCAGGGGTGGGCGATCGTTGAGAACACGACGGATACCGATTGGCGGGACGTGAAACTCTCGCTTGTCTCCGGGCGGCCGGTCTCGTTCCAGATGGATCTGGCCGAACCGCTGTACATGGGCCGGCCGGACATCGCCGTGCCGACGATTCCGGGCGTCATGCCCAAGAGTTACGACGGAGGAGTGAAACTGGCGGACAACAAGGCGGGCGCACCGCGCCCGATGGCCCCGGCTTCGGCCCCGCCCGGTGGCGCCGCGCAGGGCGGCGGCGAGCGGGGGCTGGCGCGGATGCGTGGTGCAGTCTCAGCGGACATGATGGCGGCGAAGGAGATGGCCGCTCCTGATGCGGCGGGAACGAATTCATTCTTCGGCCTGACGACGAGTGATCTGACCGACTACGCCCCCCAGGCCCAGGCCAAGGCGGGTGCGGTGGGCGAGATCTTCTTCTACGAGGTCTCGAACCCGATCACGGTTGAGCGGCAGCGCTCGGCGATGATCCCGTTCCTTTCAACGAACATCTCCGGGCGGCGGGTGAGCATCTTCAACCAGTCGGACCGCGCCGATCACCCCATGCGCGGGGTCGAGTTGACCAACACCAGCGACATGCAGCTTCTCCCCGGACCGCTGGCGGTCTTTGACGGGATCGCATACGCCGGTGATGCCACCGTGAACCAGGTCAGCCCCGGCGACAAGCGATTGCTCGCGTACGCGGTGGATCTTGATGTCGCGGTCTCCACCAAGCCGCAAGGGGGCGGGACGGTGACCAATGTGAAGATCGTGAACGGGGCATTTGAGCAGACGGTGAAACAGATTGATGGGCTGACCTACACCTTCGCGAACAAGGATTAGAAGCGATCTCGCACCGTGATCGTCGAACACCCGAAACTCCCCGGGTGGGAGCTCGCCGCGCCGGCCAAAG
>JBQTIJ010000162.1:0-5782 GCA_052388255.1 Phycisphaerales bacterium | reverse complement strand
GCTCGGGCGGACGACGGCGGGCGCGCTCTTTGTGCGGGAGCGGATCCTGCACGCGTCGATCGTGAGCCCGCGGAACTTGCACGCGACGGCGCGGGGGACGATCGTGTTCACGTCCGACGGCGTGGTGCGCGAACTGGCGCGGTCGGGGACCTCGACGATGTGGCAGTCGGTTTCGACCGTGGCCTTTGTCGGGCAGACCGTGGGCCCGCTGTTCACGCTGCAGGCCTCGCGGTTCATTAGCGGCGAGTGGACGGGGACGGTCAGCGACTTCACGACCAACCCGCCCGACAACGGTCCGGGCGTGCCGTATTGCCTGGTGGACTTCAACAACGACGGCTTCGCGGAGCCGGGCGACCTGGACGAGTTCATCACCGCGTACTTCAGCGATGATCCGATGGAGCGGGCACGGTGCGACTTCAACGGCGACGGCTTCGTGGAGCCGGGCGACCTTGACGAGTTCATCACGGCGTTCTTTGAAGGATGCTGAGTTTCGATGCGTGACTGCAAGGAGCAGGCGGCCCCGGGCGGAGACGTCCGGGGCTGCGTTGGCGGATGGGGCGCGGGGTTTTCGCGCCTTTGTCGGGGAGCGGGTGGCGAATGCGGTGGGGAGTAGCCCGATGGGTGGTGCGTTGAACAAGGAGCGTGCGATGATGAAGGGGACATGTGGTGGGACTGCGGCGGTGGTGATCGCCGGCATGGTGGTCTGCGGCGCGGGCGGGCGGGCGATGGGTGAACCGGTGGCAGTGGTGAACCACTCCTTTGAGGCGAACGTGATCCCGGTCAACACCTTCGCGGCGCTGATCCCGCAGGGGTGGCAGGGGTATGACCCGAGCGGGATCATCGATCAGGGGATCGATGCGCTGGGGGTGATCCGGCCGACCAACATCTCGTTCTTTCCGACAGGGGCGACGCATGGCGAGCATGCCGCGCTGGTGTTTCTGGCCGGGGATATCGGCGGGGGCGAGGCGGGGCTGGCCCAGACGGTGGCGGCGACGCTCGGGGCGAACGTTCGGTACACGCTGCGGGTGGATGTCGGCAACATCGCGTCGGGGACGAGTGTGCCGCCGAACTTTGTGCAGTTCTTCAACCTCAATGGCTTTCCGGGGTATCGCGTGGACCTGCTCGCGGGCGGGGTGGTGATCGCGCAGGACAACAACACGCTCGCGGGGTCGATCCCGGAGGGTGAGTGGCGCGAGTCGGTGGTGCGCTTCACCGCTCCGGCGGGGCATCCGCGCCTGGGGACGCCGCTGCGGATCCGGCTGGTGAACCTGAACCAGCAGGGGACGGCGCAGGCGCCGGGGATCGAAGTGGACTTTGACAACGTGCGGCTTGATGCCTCGCCGGTGCCCGCATGCGCGACGGACTTCAACGGAGACGGCTTCGTGGAACCGGGTGACCTTGACGAGTTCATCACGGCGTTCTTCGCGGGCCCGCCCGAGAATGGCGCGGCGGACTTCAACGGCGACGGGCTTGTTGAGCCCGGGGACCTTGACGAGTTCATTACCGCGTACTTTGAAGGATGTGGCGGGTGAGGTGGCTGGCGGGGCGTGGTCGCTATCGTTTGGCATGAAGACCTCCCTGCGGACCATCGGGCTTCTGGCGCTGGCGTTCTCTGTGTGTGTTGGCGGGGCCGCGCGGGGGGATGGGCCAGAGCCCTACACGCGGCTGAGGGAGGGGGACGGGGGCGTGGTGGCGCTCGAGATCGCGAGCCGGAGTTTCCGCAAAGTTGAGAATGGTGGCGAGGGATGGCCGCGGATTCGGTTGGTGGGGGCGGTCCACATTGGGGACAGTTCGTATTACGGCGCGCTGCAGACGCTGCTTGATGCGAACGCGCTGGTGCTGTTTGAGGGTGTGAAGCCGCCGGGGACAGGTGCGATTGTGGAGGGGCTGGATGACGCGGCGAAGGGGAAGGCGACGGAGAAGCGGGGACGGTTCTTGCTCTTGGTGGTGGAGCAGTTCCGCGAGAAGGAGGGGCGGTTTCCGAAGGACTTTGCGGAGTTGGTGCGCGAGGGGGACAAGCGGTGGCGGACGGTGGTGGAGGGGTGTCTGATGGATGCGTGGGGTCGGGGATTGGTGCTGAGCACAGTGAAGAAGCCGGCGGACCCAGAGAGCGAGTTTGAGGAGCCGGAGAAGTACGCGGCGGTGGTGACGAGCGCGGGGGCGGATGGTCAGGTGGGGACGGGTGACGATGTGCGAGCGGAGGGCGCGCCGGTTGTGATGGGGAAGAAGGGCGCGGGTGCGGGCAACATCCAGGCCCAGATGGCCAAGGCGCTTGGGCTGACGTATCAACTTGATGCGATGGACTCGGGGAAGAAGCAGTGGCGATCGTGCGATATGGATGTTGAGGAACTGCAGCAGAAGATGGAGGAAGCGGGGGCGGATTCGAGCGGGCTGCTGAAGATGCTCGATGGATCGTCGCTGATGGGTCGGCTGGCGGGGTGGGTGCTCGGGATGGTGGGGAAGAACCAGCAGCTCTCCACGATGCTGAAGCTGATGATGGTGGAGACGCTGAGCCGGAGTGAGGATCTGCTGTCGGGCCCGCGTGGTGGAGCAGGAGGAGGGGGTCCCTTGGCGGGGATGCAGGCGATGATGAAGGTGATTTTGATTGACCGGAACGAGGTGGTGGTGCGCGACCTGCGCGGGGTGCTGGAGAAGGAGCGGGGGCTGAGGGACGTGGCTGTTTTTTATGGTGCGGGTCATATGGCGGACCTTGAGAACCGGCTGGTGAATGACCTTGGGTATGTTGCTGAAGACACGGAGTGGCTGAGCGCGATTCGGGTTGATCCCAAAGATGCGGGGATGAGCGCGGCGGAGGTGAAGGCGCTGCGCGAGCGGATGAAGAAGATGACGGAGGGGATGCGCTGATCATGGTGGTGCTCAGTAGGGGCGGAGGGCGGCGCCGAAGAGGGTGTCGGTCTCGACGATGAGGTAGCGCAGGGCATCGACCGCGTGGTCGAAGCCGTCCTTGACGGGGGTGGTTGAGTAGGGATCGGCCGCGTCAAAGTGGTAGCGGTGGAGAGACTCGATGAGCCCGCGGCAGCGGCGGTGAACGCGGAGCGTGGGCGGGCCCGCGGCCGGAGCGAGGCGGGCGCGGATCATGTTCAGCCCGCGCACGACCGGCATGGCGCGGGACCGGACGATGAGGCCGCCGGAGCGGAGATCCGCAATGGCGGTGGTGCCGGTCTGAAGCGAGTGCTGATTGCCCGCGGCATCCACGGCGAGGTAGCGCGGGAGGCCAAGGGGAAAGTCGCGGATGGCGCCGAGATAGTGGTGGAGGGGCTTCTCAGAGCAGATGAGTTCGGCGATGACCGAGAAGAGGCCGGAGGGATCGAGCGTACACCAAAGCACGGCGGTCTTGTTGCGGTAGCCGAAGTCCATGCCGCAGATGAGCGGGAGGGGAGGCGCGGGGTCGCCTGGGGCTGGGGGGACGGAGTGGCCCTGGGCGCTGAGCGTGCTGAGAGGCAGGAGGGCCGAGTGATCGAGCGGATCATCCGGGTGGCCGTAGGCATGGAGCGCATCGCTGAACTCCGGGAAGACGGTGTGATCACGGCGCGGGCGGAGGCAGAGCATCTCTGACTCCCACTGGTTGCGGCTGACGCGCGCGATCTGAGTGATCGCGTCGGCGATCGAGATGTGGCCAGCGGCATGCGGTGGCCGGTCATGGGCCCGGCCCTGGCAATCGGGCTCGATGGGGCAGGTGGCGCACTCGCGCTCGGGCGGGCAATGTTCGAGCGAGTCGATGATTCCCCAGCGGAAGACGCGCCGGGGTGCGGCGGGCCTTGGCGCGGATGGCGGTGGCGCGGGTGCGCCGGCGAGGAGGTGCTCGCCACCGGAGTGGCGCACGACATCCCACATGAGGCCGAAGGGGCGCTGCATGGTGGAGAGTGCATCGATGCTGGCCCGGATGGGTGGTGAGGTGCTTGAGCCCTGAGTGGAGCGGGTGGTGAGTTGGACGGCGTCCCAGACTTCGCGCGAGAAGAGGTCAACCTCATCGCAGCGGACGCGCTGGACGCGGGTGCCGCGGACGGAGGTCTCCGACTGGGCGAGGAGTTCAACGCGGCTGCCGTTCTGGAGGCGCAGGCCGCGGCGCGTGATGCGGCCGGCGACACGATCGGCAAAGTCCGGGCGGGCGAAGAGGGTGGTGAGGTGCTCGAACATGCGGGCGGATTGATCGAGCGAGCCGCCAAGAAGGCGGACCTCAATCCCGGGTTTGAAGATGAGGTCAAGGAGCGTGGCGACGGCGGCGAGCATGGTCTTGCCTCCGCCGCGGTTGGCCCAGACGACGGCATCGCCATGCTCAAAGAAGGTGTGATCAAGGTAATCGAGGGGGGCCTGGGTGTCGTGGCTCAGGGGTGCGCGGGCGAGGGTGAGGCCGAGTCGTTCGCGGGTGTAGTCGGCGAGTTGCTGGCGGGTGGCGAGGGTGTGATGGTCGAAGGTGTCGGTGTAGACGCGGGGTGTGTGGGCGGGCACGGCGACTCCTGTGTGAAGAAGACGAGTCGGGGCGCGAGGTGTGGTGCGGCGCGGGGGGCGAGTGTGTCGAGGGGCTCCTTGATGAGTGCTCGGGTGGCGCGGGCATCGGCGGCCCAGCGTCTTAGGGCGTGGAGGAGGAGAGGGCGAGCGGCGCGGGGGAGCGCGGCGGGGCAGGCGAGTCGGGCGGGGTGGATATCGAGCGCGTGGAGGGTGCGGAGGAGGCGGCCATCGCGGGGCGTGGGGTGGATGAGAAGCGACTGCAGGCCCGCGCGGAGGAGGAAGTCGGAGGCGTGCCCCATGGCGGCGATGCATTCCGTGAGCGGGGTGAGGGGTTGGGCGAGGTAGTGCCGGACGAGGCGGGTGGCGAGGCCTTGGTTGCGGGCGGAGGGGGCGACGATGACGCGGGCGATGGTGCGGACGAGCGCGTTGAGGGTCTGGGCCCGCGGGCGGGGCGCGAGGGGCGGCGCGAAGCGGCGCGGCCAGCAGCGGGCCCGCCAGGAGTCGTTGAGCGTGGGGTGGGTGATGATGATGACCGCGGCGGGGGCGATGGCGGGTGAGTCGAGGGCGAGCGCGAGGGCGATGCCGCGGGGTGGGGCGTGGGCGTAGTGGAAGGGGGCGAGTGAGGCGAGATCCGCGGCGGTGGCGCGGCGGATGGGGAGTTGGGGCTCAGGATGAAGTTGGGGGTGGAGCTCGTGGCGAGGAGTGGGGCCGCGAGGAGGTGGGGTGCGAGTGTGCATGGGTGGGTGGTGGTGGCGATGACGGCGCAGGGGAGGGAGACGCGGGCGGGACGCGCGAGCGAGCGAAGGAGCGCGGCGAAGGCGACCTGTGCGGAGGGGGCATCAAGGTGGGCGGCAAACTCATCGACGGCAAGGAGGGTGGATGGGGGCGAGTTGCGGGGTGAGGCGGCGCGGGTGCGGGGTGAACTTGCGCGGCAGAGGGCACAGGCGAGCGCCGCCCGCCAGCGTTCACCGGCGGAGAGCTGCGCGACGGGGCGAAGGAGGAGTGGTCCTTCCGCGAGGCCCACGAGGGCGAGGGCGCGCAGTGCGCCCTGGAAGGTGGTGCGTGGGCACTCGATGAGTGGGCGGGCGGGTGCAAGGCGCGGGAGCAAACGGAGATGAAAGCGCGGCGGTGCGGCGCGACAGATGGCGCGGAGGAGGGTGGACTTTCCCGCGCCGCTGCGACCGGTGAGAACGAGCAGCGCGCCGCAGGGGAGGCGGGGTTAGTGACGCGACGGGCGGCGAGGGCGGTGACGGGGGAGCCGTCTTCGTAGGGGATCGGGCGGGCACCCGTCTGAACTCCAGTCACGGACGAT
>JBQTIJ010000161.1:0-2127 GCA_052388255.1 Phycisphaerales bacterium | reverse complement strand
CCATCGGCTACTTGGCCGAGGATTGGCGCATGTGGGTTTCGTTCAACGACGGCGCGAACGCCCTCAACACCGACTTCAGCAGCGGCAGCCCCGGTGGCGCACGCCCCTCGGGCGAGTCTGACTGGTCCTTCACCGCCCGGGCCGAGTTCAAGCTCGCCGGCAAGTCGTTCGACGAGTTCAAGGACTTCACCAGCAAGGAAGGCAGCGACTTCGCCGCCCTCCTCGGCGTTGCTGGCCACTACCAGGGTTCGGCCAACACCGTCGCCGCTGCTGACGTTGACGAGGTCTACCTCGGCTACACCGCCGACCTCACCATCAAGACCGGTGGCCTGACGGGCTTCATCGCCTTCGCCGGTTCCAACAGCGAACTCCGCGCTGGCGGCACCGACACCGATATCTCCGACTTCGGCATCATCGGCCAGATCGCCTACCGCTTCACCAACACCGAGCCGTTCGTTCGCTACGACGGCCTCTTCTACGACGAGGATCGCCTCGCCGCCGCCAACGACGAAGAGGATCAGGGCTTCCTGACCGTCGGCGTCAACCACTACTTCGCTGGCCACGCGGCCAAGCTCACCGTTGACGCTGTCGTCTCCCTTGACGACAACGGCGACAACGGCACCCCGACGATCGCTCCCAACGCGAGCGCGTCGGTCTACAGCAACGGCCAGGGCCTTCTGAGCAGCCCCGACAGCGGCCAGATCGCCATCCGCGCCCAGTTCCAGCTCATGTTCTGATCTTTGATCAGAGCGTTTGAGTAGAACGAACAGCTCCTTGCATGTTCCGGCCGGCCGACCCTTCATGGGTCGGCCGGTTTTTTGTTGCGCCTCGCCGCCGGGCGACTGGCCCTTGTTGCCTGCTGCGCCAAGGGCACGGAGTGGTACAAGGAGCACGCCACGATGGCGGTCGGTGCGATGGATGAGTTCAGAAGGGACCACCTGATGACGCGGCGAAACGTGACCATGGCGGCGGGCGTGATGCTGGTCGTTGCGGTGGGAATGCAAGGGGCGGGGCGCGCGGAACCGCCTGCACCGGTGCCCGTTCCGGCTCAGGTGCCGGTGGCTCCGGGTGCGCCGGGGCCAGCCGCGGGACCTGCGCCGATCACGGCCGAGGGGCTGTTGAAATTGGTTGGAGCGCTGCCGACCAAGCGAAGCCCCGGCCCCACGGCGGAGCATCGGGCGGGGTTGGTCGCGGCGGAGGAGTGGGCGATCAAGGAGATCCGGGCCCGCGGCTATGAACCGGTGACGCACGCGATCTTCTCAAAGATGAGGCCGGGCGAAGAGGGCAAGGGCGAGAAGGATGGCGCGGGACCGATGCCCGCAACGGAAGGCGCGCGGTGGCGGAACATCACGTTCGACCTGCCGGGGCGGAGCGAAGAGAAGGCCGAGGCGGGTAGCGCGGATATAGCGAAGGAAGTGGTGCTGGTGAGCGCGCATATTGATGCGGTGCCGACATCGCCGGGTGCGGATGATGACGGGACGGGTGTGGCGGCGGTGCTGGAGATCGCGCGGGTGTTGAAGGATGTGCCGCTGAAGCGGCGGGTGCGGTTTGCGCTCTTCAACCTGGAGGAGTCGGGGTTGGTGGGCTCGACGCAGTACGCGCAGCAGGCGATCGAGGGGGGCGACAAGATCGTGTTCATGGTGTCGCTCGAGATGCTGGGGTATTACCGCGCGGAACCGGCGAGCCAGAAGAACCCGTTCCCGGCGTTCAAGGGACTCGGGATCCCCACGGTGGGGGACTTCATCGGGCTGGGGACGGTGCTGCGGTTTCGCGAGGTGACGCGGACCTTCGCGGCGGGGATGACCGCGACGGAGCCGGCGTGCAAGGTCTTTGTGCTTGACCATTCGCCGATCGCGCCGCCGGATCTGCTGCGCTCCGACCATGCGCCGTTTCTGATGCGGGGGGTGCCGGCGGTGATGTGCACGGACACGGCGGACTTTCGCAATCCGCATTATCACAAGGAGACGGACAGGGTGGAGACGCTCGACGGGCCGCGGTTTGCGGCGACGGTGCGGGGATTGGTGGGCGGGGTGCGGGCGGTGGCGGGTGAGAGGTGAAGGGGGTGGGTGGGGGTGTGTGGAGGGGGTTCGGGTAGCGATTTTGAGAAAGGAATGAACTTGACTTGGT
>JBQTIJ010000160.1:0-13338 GCA_052388255.1 Phycisphaerales bacterium | reverse complement strand
GGCCCGACCGTTTTGCTTTCTCAATGACCCCGTCTATGCCCGGAAGAAGCGAAAGTTGAACGCGGGCAAGGACGCCCGGCGAAAGCACCCGCCCAAACACGCAACGCAGCGCGGCCTCAGCGGCCCGCACAGAGCCAGGCCCAGGATCGATCCCACCGGAACCATCGAAAGATCAGCGAGACCCACACTATGAAACTGCTGAATACTGCCCACCGCATGCTCTCACGCAACGCCCGCAACCTCCACTCGGTCCGCACCGAGCGCCTCGCCAGGATGGCCGGCGGCCGCGACAACCACCGGTCGCTCGAGGCCCTCGAGCCGCGTCAACTGATGGCCCTCCTCGGTGTGAACTTCACCCAACTGCCCATCGAGTTCTTCAACTCCTCGGGCGTCCTGAACTTCGAGGCATCCACGGGCTCCTTTGACATGTCGGCGACGCCGACGGCGATTCTTCTGCCGACCGGCCCGCGCCCGATCTTCGGCGGCCACGGTGACATTCAGCTCCACCTCCGCCTCGGCCCCACCGGCAACCTCCTCAGCGGCGTGAACGCCGGTGATTCGGCGGTGCTCGGCGCAGTGAACAGCAACGGCGACGACTTCGTGCTGCAGGGCGCGGTCGACCTCGACGGCGACGGTTCCATCGGTCCGGGCGAATCGGGCGTTCTGCTCCGCGGCGAGGCCTACGCCTTCGGCTTCCAGGATTCGGGTGGCGCGACCGACGACTATGACGTCAAGCTCCGTATCACGGGTGGCCTCTTGGCTCACCTGTACGGCTCGAACGACATGGGCATCACGGTCATCAGCGAGGCCTCGAACTTCACGGGTGACTTCGGCACCAACTTCGGCGGACAGGCCAAAGGCAACGTCGGCCCCGTTCTCGCCCAGCCCCGCTCGTCCATCAGCGGTTTTGTCTATTACGACGCCAACAACGACGGCACCTTCCAGAACACCGAGAGCCCCATCCCCGGCACCACCGTGACCCTCACCGGGACGGACGAACTGGGCAATGCGGTCTCGTTGATGACGACGACCGACTCCACCGGGTACTACTTCTTCGGTGACCTGCGGGCCGGCAACTACACCCTGACCGAGACGCAGCCCGCTGGCTTCCTCGATGGCATCGACACCATCGGCACCCCCGGCGGCACGACCAACAACGATCAGTTCACGAACATCATGCTCCCCAACGGGTTCGATGGTGTTCAGAACAACTTCGGCGAGATCCTCGCCAGCAGCATCAGCGGCTACGTCTACTACGACGCCAACAACGACTGCGCCATCCACAACAGCGAGAGCACCGTACCCGGCACCACCGTGACGCTGACGGGCGTCAACGCCCTGGGCCAGGCGATCTCCCTGAACACCACCACCGACGGCACGGGGTACTACTTCTTCGGTGACCTCCGTCCCGGCAACTACACGCTGACAGAGACGCAGCCCGCCGGCTTCCTTGACGGCATCGACACCATCGGCACGCCCGGTGGTTCGACCGCCAACGACCAGTTCTCGAACATCGTCCTGCCTGCTGGCTTCGATGGTGTGCTGAACAACTTCGGCGAGATTCTCGCCAGCAGCATCAGCGGCTTCGTCTATTACGACGCCAACAACGACGGCACCTTCCAGAACACCGAGAGCCCCATCCCCGGCACCACCGTCGCGCTGACCGGCGTGAACGACCTTGGTCAGACCATCTCGCTGATGACCACGACCAACGCTGCGGGGTTCTACATCTTCGCCAACCTCCGTCCCGGCAACTACACGCTGACCGAGACGCAGCCCGCTGGCTTCCTTGACGGCATCGACACCATTGGCACGCCCGGTGGTTCGACCGCCAACGACCAGTTCTCGAACATCGTCCTGCCCGCCGGGTTCAACGGGGTGCAGAACAACTTCGGCGAGATCCTCGCCAGCAGCGTCAACGGCTACGTCTATTGCGACGCCAATCAGAACTGCGTCCGCGACAACAGCGAGGTCGGTATCTCCGGCGTGACCATCACGCTGACGGGTACGAACGACCTCGGGCAGTCGGTCACGCTGATGACGCAGACCAACGGGGCCGGGTTCTACGCCTTCGCGGGCCTCCGCCCCGGGACGTATCGCCTCGCCGAGACCCAGCCCGCGGGCACCGCCGACGGGGCAGAGTCCGTCGGCTCGCTCGGCGGCAACGCCAGCGTCAACGATGTCATCAGCGGCATCGTCGTCGCGGCCGGCGTGGTCGGCAACAACTACAACTTCGGCGAGATCTGCCTCGGCAGCATCAGCGGCACCAAGTTCCTCGATGTGACCGGCAACGGCCTCACTGGCGACGACACCGGCATGGGCGGCGTCACGATCTTCATCGACGCCAACAACAACGGCACCAAGGACAGCGGCGAACGCTCCACGGTGACCGCCGCCGACGGCACCTACTACTTCACCGGCCTGATGCCGGGGAACTACATCATCCGCGAGGTCGTGCCCGCCAACTTCGTGCGCACCGCTCCCGTCATGACCGACAAGTACACCGTCAACCTCGTCGCGGGCCAGACCGTCAACGATCGCGACTTCGCCAACGCCCAGAGCTGCCTCTGCTACCAGAGCGGCATCAGCAACATCTTCTACACCATCTACGGTGCTGACGGCAGCATCCGCGTGGTCACCGACCTCCGCGGCAACACCAACCAGGGCGATCAGGTTCAGGTGACCTTCACCACCAACTTCGCGGTTCCCCAGCAGTTCACCCTCGTCTCCTACACCGCCCCCAGCAACACCTTCATTCGCGAAGAGGCGTACCTGCAGGAGATCTTCGATCTCGACACCGGCTTCTTCGGGGTCGGCACGTTCACCCTCACCGTCACCAACCCCGACTGCAACTACCAGGTCGACTTTGTCTGCGGTGCGGCGATCGATACCTTCGGCCCCTCGGGCAGCAACATCTTCTACGGCACGCAGAACCGCCTGCTCAGCGCCGACAACGACGGGTGCAACGCCTGCGTGGACAACGCCGCGAGCGTCTCCGGCAACGTCTACAAGGACCAGAACAACAACGGCATCCGCGAGGCCACGGAAGACGGGATCCAGGGCGTCCGCGTGACCCTCACCGGCACCAACAACCTCGGCCAGTCCGTGAACATCGTGAAGTTCACCGACTCTGACGGCATCTATTCCTTCGGCAACCTCCGCCCCGGCACCTACCGCGTCACCGAGACGCAGCCCGGCGCGTACATCGACGGCATCGACACCATCGGCACCCTTGGTGGCAACGGCAGCACCAACGACCAGCTCAGCAACATCGTTCTCGTCGGTGGCTCACGAGCGGAGAACTACAACTTCGGCGAGCGCCTCGCCAGCGGCTGCAATGTCAACTCCGGCATGACCGCCACCATCGGCTTCTGGCAGAACCGCAACGGCCAGAACCTGATCAAGTCGATGAACGGCGGCCCAAGCCGCACCAATCTCGGCAACTGGCTCGCCAGCAACTTCCCCAACCTCTACGGCTCGGCTGCGGGCTCGGCCAACAACCTTACCGGCAAGACCAACTCGCAGGTCGCCGAGTACTACAAGACCCAGTTCAACGAGTCGGGCATGAAGATCGATGCCCAGTTCATGGCCCTCGCCTTCGCCGTGTATGTGACCGACACCGACCTCGCCGGCGGCAACTTCGCCGCGGCCTACGGCTTCATCGTCAACAGCACGGGCACCGGCGGCCGTTCCTTCAACGTCGGCTCGGCCGGCACGGCCCTCGGCGTCTCCAACAACGCCAACCGCACGATCATGCAGATCCTCCAGTCAACCAACAGCCGTTCGAGCAACGGCAACCTCTTCAACGGCAACTCTTCCAGCCGGACCGCCGCCAACGCCCTCTTTGACGCCATCAACCAGGCCGGCGACATCCTCTAAACGAGATCCCGAGAAAGTCCAATCCGTGAACCCAAAGGCCCCGGGCGTACCCCGGGGCCTTTTCATTTCCCCCCCGTTGATTGGGGGTCGAACACCTCACGAGAGCAGGTGCGGCCGTCAAAGTACACGTCCTTAAGGGCTTATCACCAAGATGGCCGCAGTTTCAGCCGATGGGCTGGTGTTCCTACGACGAAGTTCCTACTCGACTTACCTCATCCGGTCGCGCCCATGCACCCAGGCACTCCCAAGACAAGCACGCCCGAACCTGCCCAAGCGGCCCGGATCTCGCCCACCGAGCGGCTGGTATCGCTCATTCGGCAGGAGCAGCTCCACACCGCCTTCCAGCCGATTGTCTGCCTCCAGTCAGGAGAGATCGCTGGCTTCGAAGCCCTCGCACGGCCGTTTGCTGAGACTGGATACAAGGGCCCGGCGGACCTCTTCGCCGATGCGGAGCACGCCGACCTCCTCTGGCCGCTCGAAGAACTCGCACGCGCCAAGTCAATCAGCGCCGCGGCGGACTTCCCGGACGGAACACTCCTTTTCTTCAACAGCACGCCGCGGGTCTTCGCGGACAGCCGGTTCATCGATTCGGTGAAGACCATCTCGCGCAGCGCGGCCATCCCACCGCCACGGATCGTGCTGGAGATCACCGAAGCGGCAGAGCAAAGCGTGGTGGAGGGGCTGAACGAGCGGGTGAAAGAAGTCCGCGGGCTCGGCTTCCAGGTAGCGATCGATGATGTCGGCGCGGGCACCAGTGGGCTGAACCGATTGATGCTGCTGCGCCCCCAGTGGCTCAAACTCGATCGTGAACTGATCGACCACATTGACCAGGACCGCTTCAAGCACAACCTGATCCGGTTCCTCGTGCACTTTGCGCGTCTCAGCGGCGTGCGCGTGGTCGCGGAGGGGGTCGAGCGGCGTGAGGAACTGGCGGCCCTGATTGCGCTGGGGGTTGGTTACGGACAGGGATACCTTCTGGGCAAGCCGTCGTTCACGTATCAGACAATCGACGGCGAGCTCGCCGCGTGGATCCGGGAGCGCTGGAAAGTCACGCAGTCCCCCCGGCATGCCGATGCCCGCGGGAGCGATGCAGGTTCGATGGCATCGATGGCGATGCCAGTCCAGCAGGTGCAGTCAAGCGCCCCGATCCGCGAGGTGGCGTCCCTGCTTCTGCGATCACGAGAACTCCCTGGCGTGGCCGTCATGGATGGCCGCCGGTACCTTGGGTGGTGCCCACGCGAGGAAGTTCTGCGAACGAGCGCGCGGAGCGATGCCGGCGACCCGGTGGGGTTCATCACGCCTTCGAGCGTCTCGACCATCGGGCCGGATTCAGACCTTGCCGATGCGCTTGAACTGCTCAGCGTCCGCGAGCAGGCCGACCTCGCCTCGCCGCTGGTGATCGCGACGGGCGACGCGCTCGTGGGGATGGTGCCGCTTCGGTCGCTGCTGAACGCCATGGCGGCGCAGCTTGCCAGCGGCGGGCGCAGGGTCGATCCGCTGACGGGGCTGCCCGGGCGCGTGGCGGCGGAGCAGCGCGTTCGAGAACTGATCGCCGAACGGCAGGGGATGGGGAGCGTCAGCGTCCACACCGATGCGGTGTTTATCGATGTCCGGAACTTCGCGGACTTCAACGGCGCGTTCGGCTATGAACTGGGCGATCAGTTGATCCTTGACCTGGCCGCGTTGCTGCGACTCGTCATGAACCCTGGGAACGAACCGGGCGCCATCAGCCATCTCGGGGTTGACCGGTTCCTCGTGACCGGCGCGGGGCACGCTTTCGAGCAGCGGCTGGAGCGCCTGGTGACGGAGTTTGATGCGAGTCTCGGGCGCGGGCGCGACTGGACGGCCTCGGGGATCCCGGAGTTCCGGGCCAAGGCCTCGGATGGGAGCGTGCTGCCAACCGTCGCCGGAACCGGGCTGCGTCTGCTATACACACCCAACGTCTTCGACCGTGTGAAGTCGGCCCGCGAGCTCTTTGTGATCGAGCGTCAGATGCGCATAAAGGCCTCGCGTCTGGAGCCGCATCTCGAGCCCGGCCGCTCTCATCTTGTGCGCGACCAGCGGACAGCCAACCGGGCGGCCCACCGCCAGGCGGCCTGAGTCCCTCAGGTCACCCACCAGAAACGCCAGTTGCCGCGTTCCATGACCACCCACAGAGTGGTCAGTTTCAGCCCCTCCGCCGGAGGGCCCGCGAGTTCCAGTTTCAGCTTGCCGGGCCCCTGCTTGCTCATGGTCACGCCGGGACTGCGCTCCGCGGCGGGCATGCGCTGAAAGAGCGCCATCAGGTCGCCGTAGTTGTCCTTGACAAAGGCAAGCGTGGCGGCGCGTGGGTCGCCTTCCTGTGTGCGAAAGTGCCGCTTGGTCTCCTCGCTCACCACCTGCTCATAAAGCAGCTCATCCTCCCCGGCCTGAAGGCAGAGGGCGAGGTTGATCATGCAATGCCGAATAGCCGCAGATCGGATGGAGATCGTCCCGTCAGGATTACGGATTCGGAGTTCATCGAGACCGACCGTGGAGGGGTCGATCATGTCGGGACGGGCCTGCGTGTCCATGACCGGGGGCGTCTGGGTCTGGGCTTTGTCGATGCGGGCCAGGAAGGGGTCGTATCGGATGATGCGCTCCTCCGTCTCGCACCCGGCAAGCACAAGAAACAGCGCGGCGGCAAGGCGGAGGGCGAACATCAAGCGACACTCCCGGCGTTCGCAGGAGCAGCGGGGCGGAGTGTGGCCGCGGGCATCACCGGCACGAGAACGGGCTCAGAGCTCCCCCTGCGCCAGCAGTCATGAACACGGAACTCGTCGCTGGTTTCGGGGACATCGGCCCGTGTGTGACAGCCGCGGGATTCGCGCCGCCAATGGGCGGATCGGACCATGATCGCCGAGACCATGAGCATGTTCTGCATCTGCCACCCTTCGGGTCCGTCGAAGATCTTGTCGAGCGTGTAGCGGGCCCAGAAGTCGATCATGTCGCCAGCGTCTGCGAGGCGACTCCCGGTGCGCTCAATCCCGGCATTGCGCCACATGGCGGACCGGAGCGAACTCCCCACATCGGTCAGATCAAGCTCAGCGAGCTCGGATGGGCGAACATCGGAGTTGATCGGCACCGGCGCTGGTCGCGAAGCGAGCGACCAGTTGGCGGGGGCGGGGGGCGAAGCTGAGGCCGATGTGGCGGGCGGCTTGCCCCGCTGGCCGAGCGTCAGTTCTGCGGCGGCACGGCCCGCGGCTTCGCCCATCACCAGCCCTTCAAGGAGCGAGTTTGACGCAAGGCGGTTGGCCCCATGCAGCCCGTTGCTCGCGACTTCGCCGGCGGCATAGAGGCCTGGAATGGTGGTGCGCCCGCAGGCGTCGGTCAGCACCCCGCCGACTTGGTAGTGAGCGGCGGGGTGAACCGGGATGAGGTCGGTCTGAGCGTTGAGGTCAAACTTGGCGAGCAGGTTGGCGATGCCGGGGAAGCGCTCGTCGAACCCGACAAGGTGGCGGCAATCAAGGAAGACATTGGTCCCGCCCCGAAGGGCGAGCTGGCGCACGATGGCACGGGTGACGATGTCGCGCGGCGCGAGTTCAGCGAGAGGATGGACCCCCACCATGAACCGGTGGCCGTCATCATCCACAAGGTGGGCACCTTCACCACGGACGGCCTCGGTAATGAGGGCTCTCGAAGCCCCGGCGAGGTAGAGGGTGGTGGGGTGGAACTGGAAGAACGCCATGTCGGCGAGGGTCGCACCGGCCCGGAAGGCCATCGCAAGCCCGTCGCCGGTGGCGGTCTTGGGGTTGGTGGTTTCACGATACACCATGCCCGCACCGCCACTGGCAAGGATGGTGGCACGGGCCCAGATCACCTGCAGCCCGTGCTTGGGGTGATGCGTGATCGCCCCCATGACGGGCGCACCCGTGCCCGGCTCGGCGGGGGTGATGAGATCGAGCGAAAAGCACTTTGTGAAGAGCCGAAGTCCAGACGTGGCGCGGGCTTTCTCGAGGAGACAGCGGAGAAGCTCGCGCCCCGTGGCATCACCATCGGCATGGACGATCCGCGCGACCGAGTGGCCGCCTTCGCGCCCGCGTTTGTACTTGCCGCCGGGCTCGGCATCAAGGCGTATGCCCCAGTCGGCGAGTTCGCGGAGCCGCTCGGGCCCGCCCGCCACAATGCGCTCCACCGCAGGCCGATCGCAGAGCCCCGCACCGGCGGTGAGGGTGTCCTCCACGTGGGCGTTGACCGAGTCTTTTGGGTCATCGAGCACCACGGCGATGCCCCCCTGGGCCCAGCCGGTATTGCTGAGCTGGGGCTCATCCTTACAGAGGACAATGACCTCGCCATGAGCCGCGGCAGCGATGGCGGCGCGCAGACCGGCCACACCGCCGCCGATGACGAGCGTGTCCGTGAATATCTGGGGGAGGAGCGTCGAACGGAAGGGAATCAAGTACCGACGCTGATCAAAGAGCGGCAGCATGCTGCGGGAGTGTAAGGGGCACGTGGGAGACGGCCCGCAATGGCGAACGCATCAGGCCCGGCGCTTGAGGGTGAACGTCATTTCCGCTGGGTGTCCCTCGGGCGGATTCATGGTGCGCCATTTCTGCTGAAGCGTGGTCGGGTTCATGATCACGAGCGTCAGGCCGCCCATGTACGACTGGTCGCGGGCCGTCATGTTGGTGACACTGTCAAAGACGAAGGGCAACTGTCCCGGAGTGGCGGCGGTGCAGCGCATGCGGGGTTGATTGCCTTGAGCGCAGTAGTGAGTGACAACCAGAGAGGACCCATCCATGTGGTAGATGTTCGTCATCTCATGGTCGGAACCGGGGAACATGACCTCGCGCACGGCGGAACCGTTGGCGAAAACGCTGTAGACAACACCGGGCTTGGTGCCGCCTTTGTCGTCGACCATGTCCCAGGTGCCCGCAAGGGACTTGACCTGATCGAGCATGAGCGAGGACTGGGCCTTGGGGGCCGCATCCACCACGCGGGGTTGTGAGTTTGCGTTGCAACCAGCCAGAAGCACGCACAACCCAAGGCCGGAGAGCAAGGCACAACGACGGATGAACGCGGATTGCAGCATGGGAACTCCCAAGGGTGAGGGACTGACGCGAGGGAAGTATACTACAAACACCGTACCGTGTCAATGGACTTTGATCGCTCGGAGGGCCAGAAAGAGCGGAATTTCCGCCCGGGACCTGTTCTCCTCCGCGGCTCGGGGACCGGAGGTGCTGACACGCTGGGCCGGCCACTCCTCAAGAGCATCGATCGTAAAGCCGCATTCCACAAGGTGTTTGATGTAGGCCTGTATGGGGCGATGGAAGGTCAGGGTGGTCACGGGCTTCTCACCACGGGCCACGGCACCGGGGTTCATGGTGATGGCCTTGTGGCCGCTGGAGAGGTACCCATCAACGCGCCGGTACTGTTTCTTCGCGGCGTCATCCCACCCCCATGAAGATTGGTCTGGTGTCCGGAAGCCCGGATGCTGGATGACGGCAACAACGCGGCCGCCGGGCTTGAGCGCGCGGGCCAGGCCTTCAAAGACCGGCGAGAGCGGGTCGAGGTTGGTAAGACCCATCACGCACAGGGCAAGGTCAAACGAGCAGGGCTCGACACCGGCCGCGGCGAGGTTGACTGCATCACCGACGATAAACCGCAAGGAGGGCGCGCCGGCCGTCCGGGACGATGCGGCCTCGATGAGCGCGGGCGCGGCATCGATGCCAAGAACATCGGCCCCGAGTTCCGCAAGGCGGCCGGTGATCATGCCCTGCCCGCAGGCGAGATCGAGCACGCGCTGGGCCTCGATGGGTTGCGCAAGGCGAAGGACGCCGGGGAGGATGACCATCTCGTAGTGGTCGTTGGTCTTGCCAGAGATGAGGTCGTCATACCAATCCGCGACCTGTTGCCAGGAGGTGTCCTTGGCCGTCATGCGTGGGGCGGGGGAGGATGCGGGCGTTGCAGAGTGCCCATCGTCCTGCGTGCGGGTCGGCTGCGGGGGGGCCTTGGCACCGACGGCGTCATAGAACGCGGCTGGCGCGGGGCAACTGTACCGAACGGAGAGGCCGGTGCCGGGGTGATTGAACCCGAGTTCGCTGGCGTGCAGACAAAGTCGGCGACCGGGATCGCTCTTGGCGCCATAGCGCAGGTCCCCCACCAGCGGGTGGCCCTTGCTCGCCATGTGGACGCGGATCTGGTTCTTGCGGCCGGTCTCAAGGCGGACATGCAGGAGCGAGCACCCGTTGCCGAGGGCGACAACTTTGAAGTGCGTGACGGCGAGTTTCGCAGTGTCCGGGTCGCCGAGTGCGCCAGTCGCGTCGGGCCCGCGGAACTCATCGGAAGCGAGCGAACGGACGTTCCCCTCTTCGTCTTCCTTCAGGAAGGACTGGATGGTGCCGCTGTGGCCGATGGGGCCGACCTCACCCTCCACGAGCGCGGTATAGATGCGGTGGACGCGCTTGGCCTTGAAGTCGTTTTTGAGGACCTCAAACCCGCGGACGCTGGTGGCGAAGACCAGGAGACCGGAGGCCTCCTTATCCAATCGATGGACAACCCAGACCCCTTGCGCGGCGTGGCGCGGAAGCCCCTTCTCCTTGCTCGCCTTGAGGTCGCGCCGCAGCACGGGGCGCGAGGTGGACCGGACGAACTGCTTGACGCGATCAAAAAGGGTCTCGCGAACCTCACCCTTCTGGCCGGCCGTCAGAATGCCCGAGGGCTTTTCGAGTACCAGAACGTCGCCATCCTGATAGATGATGTTCACACCCGGCCCGAGTGAGACTTGGCTCCGGGGTCGCGGACCATCGGTGGCCCGCGGTCCGAAGGATTTGCCGCCGGGCTTTGCCCATGGCTTGGCCGGACCATCGGCGCCCTTGTCGAAGCTGCGTGGGCCTTTATCGAACCCGCGCGGGCCCTTGGAGAAGCCGTTCGGGCCTTTGGGCGGCCCAAACCGGCGGGTGAACTCGCCGACCTGATTCGGTGTATCAGGGCCCCCACGGCGCGCACCGGCAGCCGCCCGGACGGGAACGGCGACTTTTCGAGCAGCAAGCGGGCCACCGGGGACCTTCTTGCCGGGCTTTGAGGGGCGTCCGGCGGGCTTGGAGGTGCCATCTTCGCTCATGGACCAAGGGTATGCGAGCGCGGCGGGAAGGCCCCGCTCGCGCACCGCTTGTCCCTTCGCGCCGCAGTTCCCATGGCAGGCGGGCCACGAGAGCCGCAAAAGCCAAGCACTCCGCGAAGTACGCAGCTGGCCACAAGGCGAACGGCCCGATGGCCGTCGCCACCACTGTCACGCGGCAGTTGCCTCGCGACCTCAATGCACGCTCAGGGTTCTGAGCCGGGGCAAGGGGTGAGTCCCCCAGCCATGCTCACCGCCGCCGGCGACGTGCGATCAGGCCCGCGGCCATCGCGGCAAGCACGGTCGGCCCTGGGGCCGGCACGCTGGCCGTGAAGCCGGTGATCAGGAAGTGCTCGGCCGTGGTGCGGGGATTGGCAGGGTCGTCGTCCACCGCGCGGATCGTGAAGGACTTGATGGCGGTGGGGTGGTTGGGCAGGAAACCAAGTCCGCCGAGGTTCACGTCCCAGACATTGCTGCCGCGGGTGCTCCAACCGGGGTGGCTGGTGCCCATGAACATGTGCTCAAAGACGTGGCCAACCTCGCCGGGGCTCTCGCCCGGGCCGTTGAGGTTGTCGAACCACTCGACGGTCAACCAGATGCGGTCGCCGGTCTCGAACTTCGAAAGCGTGAACGAGACGCTGGGGCCGACGGCGCGCTGGCCCGCGGCGAAGGTGAAGGTGACATCCTCGTCAACGTGCGGGGGACCGTTGTCGGCAGGCAAGTATGCCGAGGGGCCGGTTCCGCCCGAGACTTCCTTGCTTCCCTCGATCACTGCCCGACCGCCTGAGAACGTGCGCAACCCATTGGTGCCGACCGTGAAGGCGCGGACCCCCAAGCCCTCATCGCGCCCATCTGGAAGCGATGTGTTCTCGTTGCTGAGATAGATGACGCCGGCCTGGTAGTCGTGCTGCGCGGGCAGATTCGTGAGCGTGTCAAGGTGCGTGCGCGACGTAATCGTGACCATGTGCGGGTCAAGACCCGTGCCCGATCCCGCTACGCCGCTGCGCTGAATGAACAGTCTGCTTCCCTCACCCGTGGTGGCGCTGGTGATGAACTTGCCGGGAATGTCGGCGATCGCGGTGTTGCCGTCATTGAGGTCCGCAGTACCAAGCCCGAGTGCGTTGGTCGTCAGTTTGACTGAGACGGGGACGGACTGTGCCACCGCCGCGGACCCTGCAAGGGCCAAAATAGACAGCGCGCAAGAATAACGGATCATGTTCTCTCTCCTAAAAAACCTCGTTGGCCGCGCTTTCGCGCGGTGTCTGGGGAATGCCCTGACTCCACGAAGGTAACACTATCCGGACAGAAGTCGACTCCCGAGCAGCCTGGTCGTCCAAAGTAGGTAAACCAACCTACTTCGGGTGATGCCGCCCGCCAGAAGCCGCCACCACCGAAGCAACCGGTGCGATGGTCGATCTGGTCCACTGCGGGCCGTTCGTCGCTTTGTCCTGACCTGGCGACCATGCCCGCGGATCAGGTCTTCAACCCTTACTTCGCTTCGCCACGCTGCCTCCCTTGTCCAGCTTCTTTCTCGATGGTGCCGTCGCGCCCTTTGACTTCTCCTCTTTCCTGACTTCTCGCCCTTTCGGCTTCATGGGCTTCCCATCCGGTCCCTTGCCGAGCCGCGCCAGGGTGGCGATGTGGTCCTCGAGGTACTTTGCCAAAGGCATGCGACGCATTGCCGCGCCGATCACGTCAAGCGCGAGGTCATCGAGCTTCTTGAAGCGCAAGCAGCAGCCCGCTCCGGAGACCTCGAGGTGGTTCTTCCTTGCGGTGGCGCTCCACGCTTTGTCGAACCACTCCCGTTCCGGCTTGTTGTGGAGCAGAAAGAGCATGTAGACGACCATGTCGTTCTTCTGCGACGACAGCCCCATGTACATGAGCGGGAGTTTTGGGTTCGTATGGTGACCGTGCGGCCAGATGGAGTGCGGCACGCAGTAGCCGATGACGCCGTACTGCATGCACTCCTCAAACTCGCGGCTGAGGTTCGCGAGGATGAACCGCCGAACGCTGGAGACGGCCGCGCGGCGATCCTCAGGGAGGGAGGCGAGGTACTGCTCAACGGTCGCGGCGCTGCTTTTCATGCTGGTTGCGGAGAGTATGTGACTGGGGGAAGAGCGTTCCGGCCCTCGCAACCCGGCCAGCCGACGCACGGCAGAAGCAGTCCTGATACTCCACTATTCAGGTTGAGTACGCTGTTCCCATGCCACACTCAGAGGACCACCCGCAAAATGACCCCGCAGGTGGGTATCGCTTCGACGCCTTCATCTCGTATCGCCACGTCGAGCCCGATCGAGGGTGGGCGAAGTGGCTGCATGGGGCGCTGGAGACGTATCGAGTGCCGCGGGAACTGGTGGCCAAGGGGTTCCCCAAGCGGCTGG
>JBQTIJ010000159.1:0-3750 GCA_052388255.1 Phycisphaerales bacterium | reverse complement strand
CTGCACCCGGGGCGCTGGCGGGAACCTGCGCGGGCCCTTGCGCTGGTGCGCCGCGGGCCTGCTTCTCCCGAACCATTGCAAGGTCCTCGGGCGAGAGTTCGGTCTCGATCGCATGGCGCGGCAAGGGCTGGGCATTGTCCATCCCCCCGTCGTCCGATCCCGCGCCGCGCCCGTCGTCGGCGAACCCATCTTGGGCGCTCTCCGCCGCGAGCACGTCGTCAAGGCCCGGTTCATCGAACGCCACAAGCAACTCATCGGTGAGCTTGAACTTCGCGAGACGATCGATCTCAAGATCGTTCCCCGAATCGTCGTAGGCGTAGAAAGTCACACGATCAGGCGACATGGCGTCGGACAGTCGGATGCTCACCACCTTGCCCGATTCGCGCTCAAGCCGGACCAGTGCGCGGCGCTTGGTGCTGAGCATCTCCGACCCGACGCGCGGGTGGACGACCAGTTCAACACGGCGCACCTTGGGATTGTCGAGGAGCGCGGCGGTGTCGCGGATGGCGTCGGCCGAGACCGACTCGGGCTTCTGCACCAGCCCGCGTCCATGGCAGGTAGGGCAGGAGACAAAGTGCAGCGATTCGTGGCTGCCACGCATGCGCTGACGGGTCATCTCAAGGATGCCAAACTCGCTGATGGGGCAGATGGTGGACTTGGCCCGGTCGCTGCTGAGGATCTCCTCAAAGCGTGCCTCGACATCCTTGCGGTGGCGTGCCTGGCGCATGTCGATCAGGTCGTTGATGACGATGCCGCCCAGGTCGCGGAGCCGGAGCTGGCGGCAAATTTCCTCCGCCGCCTCCATGTTGGTGCGGAAGGCGTTGTCCTCGCTGTCGCCCGCGGATCTGGACTTGCCGGAGTTCACATCAATCGCCACCAGCGCTTCCGTCTCGTCGATCACGAGCCGCCCGCCCGAGGGGAGCGGAACCTCCCGCGAGTAGACCGACTGGAGCTGCTCGTGCACGCCCATGGCGTGAAAGACCGGCGTGTGCCCCTTGTAGTGGAAGAGCTTGGTCACCGTCCGTGGCGAGACGATCTTCATGAACCGGGCCGCGCGTCCGACCGCGTCGGCGTTGTCGATGATGACGCGCTCGGTGTCGGTGGTCAGCATGTCACGCAGGGCCCGGATCAACAGGTCACCCTCGCTGTAGAGCAGACGCGGCTTGCCGCCGGCCTTGCGCCGCTTCTCCATCTCCTTCTCAAGCCGAAGCAGATACGCGAGATCGCGCTTGAGTTCCGCCTTGGTCCGATCAAACCCGGCGGTCCGCAGGATGAAGCCAAACTCATCCGGCAGGTCAAGCTGGTCGAGAATGGCCTTCATCTTGGCCCGCTGGCCCTCGTCCTCAACCTTGCGGGAGACGCCCGTGCGGTCCATGCCCGGCATCATCACGAGGTAACGGCCGGGGATTGACAGATAGCTCGTCAGCGTCGGGCCCTTGCTCCCCACGCCCTCCTTGAGCACCTGCACGATCACTTCCTGCCCCTTGCGGAGCGCTTCGTTGATGGCCGGCCGCTCGCGCCGCGGGGTCTTTTTGCCTACGCGCTCCTTGGTGTACTTCCCCTCGCCGGGGAAGTAACGCGGGTGCAGGTCCGAGACATGGAGGAAGCCGTTGGCCTCGAGCCCGAAGTCAACGAACGCCGCTGAGATGGCCGGCTCGATGTTGGTTACCCGCCCGACATAGATGTTGCCGACATGGCTCACGTTGTCGGTGCGCTCGGAGTAAAACTCGTCGAGCTTGCCGTTGTTGAAGACGGCGACGCGGCACTCCTCGCCGGGGGTGTAGTTCACGATAAGGTCACGCTTGGACATTTCTATCACGGTCTCCAAATGTGATGGCGCGGTCGAAGGCGGGCGTTGTGGCTGCGGGGCTGGCGAGGGGTGTTGCGCGACAGTGCTTGTCGCGCGGGCCCTCGCGGGGCCGCTCAGTCGGTGGGGAGAATCGTGGTGAAGCGCGGGTCCGCGTTGGGCGGCGATCCATGGTGACAAGCACCAGGCGCCGTACAGACCAGACCATCCTTGGCCTCGCCACACTGTTCACCGCTCCGGGTGAACCCGCTCGCAAGAGAGGGGGGGAAGCGGCTTCAGCAGGGGTGCCCTTCGCGATTCGCGAAGGCCCTTGCGAGCCGGCCTCAACCTCGCCCCGCGGCGGCTCCCCGGCTGTTTCCCGGGGTCTGCCGTCCATCGGTCCTGTCCCCGCGCGTCCGTCGCGCGAGCCAGGAGGTTCTTCGCCCGAGGGTCAGTCTTCGACGGAACGTCCGTCAAAGGCCTCGGGAATGATCTTTCGGGCAACGTCGCGAAAGTAGTTCGCGGCGGCCACGTCGGAATCGAAGTCAGCGGCCCTCTCGGCCACCTCTTCACATTGTTTGATCGTCACACTCCGGATCATCCTTTTGAGGGATGGCAGAGAAGACGCCGTCGCGGAGAGTGTACGCAACCCTAACCCGAGCATCAACATGGTGTAGGTCAGGTCGCCAGCCGATTCCCCGCAGCACGAAACCGGGATGTTGTTGGCCCGTGCCGCTTTCACGGTCATGGCAATCAACCGGGTGACCGCCGGATGGGCCGGGTTGTAGAGGTCGGCGATGGTCTGGTTCCCGCGGTCAACCGCCAACGCATACTGCACCAGGTCGTTCGTACCGATCGAGAAGAACTCGGCCTGCTGGGCGAACTGGTCGGCCATGATCGCGGCCGAGGGGACCTCCACCATCATCCCCACCCGCACATTCCGGTTGTGGGGCAGGCCCTCCTCCGCGAGGTCGTCCGCCACATCATTCAGAAGAAACTTGGCCTGGCGGAACTCGGCCTGGTTCGTCACCAGCGGGAACATCACTTTGACCGGCCCAAGGGCCGCAGCTCGCAGAATGGCCCGGAGCTGCCGCTTGAACATGGGGATGTTCTGGAGGCAATAACGGATCGAACGCAGGCCCAGGAACGGGTTGCGCTCGGGCTCCTCTTGCTGTGCTTGGGTGTACTTGTCTGCCCCGAGGTCAAGCGTCCGGATAGTCAGCGGCCGACCGGCAAGCAGCCGCACGCACTCGGCATAGGCGTTGAACTGGTCTTCCTCGGTCGGCTCGGTATCGCTCGCAAGGTACAGGAACTCGGTGCGGTAGAGCCCCACGCCCTGGGCTCCGCAGTCGAGCATGGAGGGGATCTCTTCCGGAAACTCGATGTTGCCGAGCAGTTCGATCTCCACTCCATCAAGCGTGACGCACGGGAGCTTGGCAAGATCGTTGAGCGAGATCTGAAAGAGGCGCTGCTGCTCGATGTACCCCGCGTAGCGCGTGATCGTCGGCTCGTCAGGGTCGATGATGATCGCCCCCTGATCGCCATCGACGATGATGCGCGTGCCGTCCGAGACATGCTCGGTCGCCTCCGGACACCCCACCACGGCGGGGATGCCCAAAGCCCGCGCGAAGATGCCCGTATGGCCGGTCTTCCCGCCTGCTTCGGTCACGAAACCCAGCACATGACTGCGGTTGAACGCCGCGGCCTGCGAGGGGGTAAGGTCTCGCGCCACCACCACCGCGCGGTGCTGCAGAGCCGAGAGCCGCGACGAATGCTCGCCGATCAGGTGCTTGAGCACGCGCGTCGAAAGGTCATGAACGTCATCAACCTTCGTCCGGAACGCGGCGTCGGGCATCCCGCTGAAGCGATCGGCCAAGGACTGAAACCCCGACCACGCCGCGAACTCGGCGGTCACAGCGTCCTTGTCGATCAGGTCGTGCATCGGGCGCGTGAGTGACCGGTCG
>JBQTIJ010000158.1:0-4896 GCA_052388255.1 Phycisphaerales bacterium | reverse complement strand
GTCGATCACCCGCGCGTCGACAGCATCCTTGTCGACAACGCCGCCGGCACGCGCGAAGCGGTTGAACACCTCCTCTCCACCATCGAACCCCAGAACCTCTTCTTCGTCGGCGGACCCGCCGAAAACTTCGACACCCGCCGCCGGGCTGAGACCTTCAAGGAAATCCTGCGCCAGCGCCCCCCAAGAGCCCGCGCAGACCAGGTCTCCTTCGGCCGCTACGACGTGCAGTGGGGCCGCGAATGGGTTGCCGACCGCCTCTCGCGCCACGGCCCCACCGCGCTGAACGGCTGCGGTGTCCTCGCCGCCAACGACGAGATCGCCCTCGGCATCCTGCAAGCCGCCCAGGACTCCGGCGTCGCCGTCCCCAAGGCCCTCAAGATCGTCGGCTTCGACGACACCCGCCTCGCTTCGCTCGTCCGCCCCACCCTCAGCACCGTCCGCGTCCCCCTCGCCGAAATCGGCGCCGCGGCCGTCGCCGCCCTCATCCGCCGCATTGAAGAGCCAAGCAAGGACGCCGTCCGCACCCGCCTCCTCACGCGCCTCATCGTCCGCGAGAGCAGCGCGAAGAAGTAGGTAGCTCCACCGGCTGCATGAAGCGCACCGAACCGCGTTGACGCCCGTGGCCCGAGACGCGCTTCGAAGAACCCGACCCTCCCGATACGGTCGCCCAGCACGACAAGTACCTCACGGGTACTGCCCACCCCGTCGAAGCATGCGTAGAGCCATAACGCCCGCGACAGCCGGGACGAGATCGCCAGCGCCCCCGGACGACCGCCACGGCCCCGCCCCGGTCTCTCTACACTCTTCTCCGAATGAAGACCACCCCTCCCCCCGGCACCTCGCGTCTTCCGCCCATCCCGCGGCTGGGCGTGCGCATCGCCGGCACCGGGTCGGCCCTCCCCTCCCGAACACTCAACAACGCGGAACTCGCCAAGGTCGTCGAGACCACCGATGAGTGGATCGTCCAGCGCACCGGCATCCGCGAGCGCCGCATCACCGATTGGACCAAGGGCGAATCAAACCTCACCCTCTGCACCGAGGCCCTCCGCCGCGCCCTCGAAGCCGCCGGGATGAACGCCCGCGAGCTTGATCTCATCATCTGCGGCACCATCACCCAGGACATGCGCTGCCCCTCCACCGCCTGCCTCGTGGCCCAGGGCCTCGGCGCTGGCCAGTGCGGCGCGTGGGACCTCGGCGCTGCCTGCAGCGGTTTCGTCTTCAGCGTCAACGCCGCCCATGATCTCATCCGTTGCGGCACCTACAAAGCCATCGGTGTCATCGGCGCCGACACGGTCAGTTCCATCATCGACTACAACAACCGCGGCGTCTGCATCCTCTTCGGCGATGCCGCCGGCGCC
The DNA here is from genome assembly GCA_052388255.1 of Phycisphaerales bacterium. Taxonomy (GTDB): domain Bacteria; phylum Planctomycetota; class Phycisphaerae; order Phycisphaerales; family UBA1924; genus JAEUIX01. Next base: position 3,538 of record JBQTIJ010000158.1, on the reverse strand, counting down.
GTCGTCCTTCGCGCCACCGATGACGCAACTCGGGGCATCATCGCCCAGGTCACCAAGAGCGACGGCCGCGGCTGGCGCGAGCTGTACATGCCCGGCTGGCAAGACCACATCCGAGCGAGCGACGACCTGCGCACGCACCGGCCCACCTGCCTTCAGATGAACGGTCGCGAGGTCTACAAGTTCGCCGTCTCGACCTTCCAGGAACTCATCGCCGAGACCCTCGCCAAAGTCGGCATGACCGCCGACCAGGTCGATATGTTCGTCTGCCACCAGAGCAATGCCCGCATCCTCGAGGCCGCCCGCGAGCGCTTCGGCATCCCGACCGAAAAGCTCTACGTGAACATCGACCGCGTCGGCAACTCAAGCGCCGGCTCGGTCCCCCTCTGCCTCGACGAACTCGTCCGCGCCGGCCGCGTACGTGAGGGCCAGATCGTCATGCTCGTCGCCTTCGGTGCCGGGCTCACTTGGGGCAGTTGCCTCTGGCAGCTCTGAACAGGTCCCGCCCCCCGCCCCCGGCCCGGCCCGGCTGAAACCCCGCGCCCGCGAAGCGGAAAAACTTGCCAGGGACTCAACCCCCCCCGTGCCGACCCCCCTCGGCACGCGCAGCCCCACGCCCGACCTTCGACCACGATGCCCACATGACGAGCACACTCCTCTTTCTCTGCCTCGCGCCCCTCAGCGTGTCGCTCGCCATCACCGAGCCCCCCGCCACGGAGCCCCCCGCGGCGGAAGATGTCCTCGCTGGCCCGCGCACCACCCCGGCCGCCCCAGCCCGGCCAACCCTCGTCGCCCGCGGCTTCAATGGTGAGTTGCTCCGGCTCAATGAGCACCCAGCCGTCGGCGCTGCCCGGCTTCTCAAACTTGAGACCTCCGCCCTCACCGAGGTTGAGCGCATCCTCGTCGATCGCGCCGCCACTCTTGACCGTATGGTCGCCGACAACATCGACTTCCTCCTTGAACTCGGGACCAAAGGCGCCGCCGCCAAGGACGGCACGCCCGCCCAAAAGCACGAAGCCACATCACTCGTGCTCCGCGCCCTCACCAAACTCTCAGAGATCAACCGCGCCGGTGCCTTGGAGGTCCGCCTCCGCCGTGCCATCCCGCGCGACCGCCGCGCCGAGTTTGATGCCCTCGTCCGCGAGTACTTTGATGCCGTCGGCGAAGACGGCGTCGTGGAAGATGGCGTCGTCGTCCGCAAGGGCAACGCCGTGGAGAGCGCCATCTCCGAGACGTTCCGCCTCCTCGGTAAAGAAGTCGAACGTTCCTTCCAGCGCCTCGTCGGTGACGGCGAGAAGGAGTTTGAGAATCTCCTCGCCGCTCTTGACCTCAAGCCCGCGCAGGAGCAGAAGATCCGTGCCCTCGTGGAAGAGTTCTTCGGCAAGACCAAGTTCAAACCCACCGAGGGGCAGCAGGCCCTCCTCTTCCTCCGCATCATCGACACCCTCGAACCGCCGCAGCGCATCTCGCTCGGCAAACTCGTTCGGGAAGCGGAAGGGAAAGGCAAACCCGCCACCACCGCCAAGCCCGCTCAGCCGACCACGCCCGCCCAACCGGCCCCAGTCAGTGGCGAGAAACCGGCCCGCTGACCTCGGCCAACAGCCCCTTGACGCAACAAAGGGAAGGTCAACAGCGTTCAAGCCGATACGTTGCGTTGCCCCCCTTGGAGCCGCCCATGCCTCTCCGATCCTGCCTGATCATCGCCCTGCTCGCCACGCCTGCCATCGCGCAGACCGCGCCCGCGGACCCAAAGAACCCCGGCACCAATCAGCCCCCCGCGACCAAGGCACCCGAGCCCGCACCCGCCGCGACTCCCGCCGCCCCAGCCGCCGAGCTTGATGCCCTCGGCGGCCCAAAGGTCGTGGAGAAGCAAAAACCCCTCACCCTCATCGAGCGCGACATGGCGGGCAAGATCAAGCGGCTGGAGCAACAGCCCGCAGAAGCCGCCGTCCGCCTGCTCAAACTCACCCCCGAGATCCGCGCAAAGGTTGATCGCCTGCTCGCCGACCACGCCTCCGCCATGGATCAGCTCGTGCGCGACAACCTCAAAACGATCGTCGCCCTCGGCGGCGCCCGTGCCGCGGGCCAGGTCGACGATGCCCGCAACCACCTCCGCGAGCTCATGGCCGCCGCGGGCCCCCTCAAGGACCGTGGCCGTCTCCAGTCCCAGCTCACCACCGTCCTGAGCGAGACCGACCGCAGCGAGGTCCGCCGCCTGACCAACGAGTACTTCACCGCCGTGGTCAAGGAGAAGACCGACGAAGCCGGCGGCGAGAGCCGGGTCAACATGCGCGAGCTCCTCTTTGCCGAGTTCGCCGCCTTCATCGGCGTCGAGGTCTCGCGGGCCTATGAGCGCGTCGTCGGCCAGCGGACCAAGGACTTCGACGCACTCCTCAAGACGCTCAACCTCTCTCCAGAGCAGGAGGGCAAGGTGCGCAAGGTCGTCGGCGATTCTTTCACCGCCAACTACGGCAAGGCCACCCCCGCCGAGCAGGCCCGTGTCTTCAGCGAGGTCTACGCGATCCTGACCCCGGACCAGCGCCAGACCCTCGCCAAGTCGTTCAAGTAACCGGGCCCGCTCCCATGTCCTTCGCCGCCCGGCGCGGCCCTCACTACCATCCCCGGTCCGCCCTTTGGAGCCGCTCGATCATGATGCGCACACTCATCGGTCCACTCGCCCTCTGCCTCCTCGCCGGGCAGGCCGCCGCCCAGTTCGTCCCGCCCGTGCCCCCCCCTCCGGCGGAAACGCCCGTCTACACGCCCCCGGCGAAGACCGAGACCCCCGCGACCCCACCTCCCGCGCCTCCCGCCCCCACAGAGCCAGACCTCCCGGCCATCACCCTCGTCGAGCGCGACAGCGCGGGCAAGGTCGTCCCCCTCGGCCGGCCCACCGATGAAGCCGCCCTCATGAAACTCATGGACCTCCTCTCCCCCGAGGCCCAGGAAAAGTGCCGCAAGATCATGGCCGACCGCGCCGCCAAGTGCGAGCAGCAGCTCGCCGCCAACGCCGCCCTCGCCGTCGATGTCTACGCCCGCGTCGGCCAGCTCTCGACGCTCCAGGAGTTCAAGGCCCTCCAAGAGTTCGGCGAGCGCGTCCGGCCCATCATGGTCTCCCCCGGGCTCCTACAGAACCTCCAGGCCGGCGGCGCACTCACCTTCAAGCAGTTCCAGGCCGCCGACAAAGCGACCAAGGAATACACCAAGTCGCTCAGCAAGGACGTGCGCGAATCGGTCGGCGAAGGCAACGTCAACGGCCTCGTCGTCGAGAACTCGCGCAATGCGATCCGCAACAACACCCTCGAACCCGTCCGCGCCATGGACACCCTCCTCGGCAAGGCCGCCGGCCAGTGGGAGACCATCAAAGCCGGCTTCCAGTTCGCCCCCGAATCCGCCAGCGCGATCGCCCAGGGCGAACGAGCCCTCGCCGCTGCCTCTGGCGACAAGCCCCGCGCACAGGCCATGAACACTCTCCTGCAAGCCCTCTCAGACGAGCAGAAGAGCGCGGTTCTTTCGGCCGTCGCCTCACCCGCACCCACTCTCC
>JBQTIJ010000157.1:0-18208 GCA_052388255.1 Phycisphaerales bacterium | reverse complement strand
GGTCGTCATGTCTTTACTCAGCGGTTCAATGTTGTCACACGCCGATCCTACGTCGTCCACGCCCCACCCCGTTCCTCTAAGCACTCCCGCTCCTCCCCAGCCCCCCTGCCCCCCCTTGCCCCCACGCTTCCGCCCCCTCCCAGACCCACCACCTCGCCTGCCACCCTGATATGGTGAGAGGTTCAATGTCCGAGGATCCCGCCCAACCCGGCACCGGCTCCCCAGCCGCCCCCCCCGACCAACCACCGTGGCCGACCGGCCGCGTCACCATCATCTTCACCGACATCCAGGGCTCCACCTCACTCTGGGAGAAACTCAAAGAGCACTTCGCTCCCATCCTCGACCTCCACAACCGCATCATCCGTGAGGCCATCGACCTCTGCCGCGGCTACGAGGTCAAGACCGTCGGCGACGCCTTCATGATCGCCTTCGCCGATGCCCTCGACGCGCTCCGCTGCGCCGTCCTCATGCAGGAGCTCCTCACCAGCCAGAAATGGCCCGAGAGTTCCGGCGAGATCCTCGTTCGCGTCGGCATGCACACCGGCGAGCCCATCGCGGATGTGAACCCGCAGACCGCTCGGGTCGACTACTTCGGCCCCATGGTCAACATGTCCGCCCGCGTGGAATCCGCCGCCCACGGGGCCCAGATTCTGCTCTCTGGAGCCACCCACGCCGAGGTCGCCTCGCGCCTCGCGGAGAGCGATCTTGGCTCGATCGAACTCGCCGATCTCGGCGAGCACCGACTCAAGGGCATCGATTCCCCCGAGCGCATCTTTCAGGTCATCTCGCCGCGCCTCCCGCACCGCGATTTTCCCCCCATCGCCACCCTCACCACCCTCCCGACCAACCTCCCTTATCAGCAGAGCACCTTCGTCGGTCGCGAGCGCGAGATTGACGAACTCACCGCCCTCTTGACAGATCCCAAAGTCCGCGCGGTCACCCTCACCGGCCCCGGCGGCACCGGCAAGACACGCCTCTCCCTCCGCCTCGGCAACGTCCTCCTCGACAAGTTCGAGGGCGGTGTCTGGGTCGCCAACCTCGCCCGCGCCCAGACCGCCGAAGACGTCTCCGCCGCCGTCGCCGCCGCCCTCGGCCTGCAGCTCAGCGGTGGCGAAGCCCCCGAGCGCGTCGTTGCCAACGTCCTTGAGTATCGCAAGCCCCTCCTCCTCATCCTCGACAACTTCGAGCAAGTCGCCCAACACTCCGCCAAAACCGTCGGCCTCTGGATGACCCGGGCCCCCAAGGTCAAGTTCCTCGTCACCAGCCAGGCCGTCCTTGCTCTCGCAGGCGAGACGGAGTATCGCCTCGGCCCTCTCGGCGTCCCTCCCCGCGAGGAGGGTGAGAGCGCCGCCCATCTTCTCGGCTCTGGCGGTGCCCTCGCCGCCGCCGCCACCTTCGACTCCGTCAAACTCTTCGTCGAGCGGGCCCGCGAGGCCATGCCCGCCTTCAACCTCACCGAGGAAAACAGCCGTGACGTCATGCGCATCTGCGCTGAGCTCGACGGCATCCCCCTCGCGATCGAGCTCGCCGCCGCCCGCGTCAAGATCATGAGCCCCGCCCAGATGGTCCAGCGGCTCACCCAGAAGTTCCAACTCCTCCGAAGCACCCGGCGCGATATCCCCGAGCGCCACCAAACCCTCAACGCCGCCATCGAGTGGTCCTTCGATCTCCTCAGCGATTGGGAAAAAGCCGCCTTCGAACAGGCCTGCATCTTCCGCGGCGGCTTCTCCCTCGAAGCCGCCGAGGCCGTGATCGATCTCACCGCCCACCCCGATGCCCCCTTTCCCATGGATGCGGTGCAGATGCTCCGCGAGAAGAGTCTCCTCACCAGCCGCGACACCCCCCAAGGCGTGCGCTTCCACATGTTCCGTGCCATGCGCGAATGGGGCGAAGGCAAGTTCAAGCCCGATTCGGCCCTCATCCACCGCCACGCCGAGTACTACACCCACTACGCCACCCATTGGGAAGCCCTCCGGGTCGGTCCCCGCATGGCCGAGGCCCTCGATGCCCTCGACCTCAAGAAGGACAACATCCTCGCCGCCATCGACCGTTCGATCACCTCCGGCAATCTCGCCCGCGCCGCCGAGGCCGCCGTCGCCCTCGCCCCCACCCTCGGTGTGCGCACCGCCGGTGCCCAGCGGGCCGCCTCCGCGGAGGCCGTTCTCAAAGCCGCGGACGCCGCCGGCGAGGCCGCCATCCCCGCTGAACCGCGCGTCCGCCTCCTCGTCGCGCTCTCGCGCGCCCGCCAGTCACTCGGGGAAGCCGCCGCCGCCGAAGAACTCGCCGCCCGCGCCGCCGCCGTCAGCGCATCCCTCGGCACCAGCATCGCCCACGCCGATGCGCTCACGAACCACGCCGAGGCCCTCCGCCGCGCCTCGCGCCTCGATGACGCCATGGCCCTCCACGAACGCGCTCTCGTCATCTGCCGCCAGGCCGCCGGTGCACCCGCACAACTCACCCTCGCCCGCAACCAGGGCGGCAAGGGCATGATCCACCAGAACTGGGGCCAGCACAAAGAGGCCCTCGCCGCATTCGAAGAGGCCGAGGCCCTCAACCGCAAACTCGGCAACATCGGTGGCCTCGCCGCCAACCTCAACAACCGCGGCCGCCTCCTCCGCGACATGGGCCAGATGGAAGAGTCCATCGCCTGCTTCGCCGAGGCCGAAAAACTCAGCCGCAGCATCGGTGACACCGCCGTCACCGCCACCATCATCGCCAACCGTCACGCCACCCTCCAGGCCACCGGTGACGTCAAAGCCGCCCTCGTCTGCTGCGTCCAGGCAGAGCGCGTCTTCCGCGAACTCGGCGACAAAGCCAACATGGCCCGCTGCATCGGCAAACGCGGCAGCGCACTTGCCGAACTCGGCCGATTGGACGAAGCCGCGGAAGTCCTGACCACCGCCTGCACCATGCTCCGCGAACTCGGCCAGAAGCGCTCCGTCGCCGCCCTCACCAGCAACCTCGCCCTCGTTTACGTACAGCAGCAGAAGTTCCCCCTCGCCAAGGCCGCCGCGGAAGAGTTCGTGGAGTTCTGTCGCGCCAACAAGTACATCATCTCGCGCGACGCCTTCGATGGTCACGTCACGCTCGTGAACGCCCTCCTCGGCCTCGGAGATGCCCACGCCGCCCGTGCCGCCGCCCGTCGCGCCCTTCAACTCGTCGGCATGCTCAAAATCCACGAGCGCAAGCAGCCCGGTATGGACGACACCCTCGCCCGACTCACAGAGATCGCCAGGGCCGGGTCCGGATAACTCTCCGGCAGCCGGACATGTCCGGGAATTCCATTGGCGAAACCCACGCAGACGTGGTACTCTGAACCCCGGAGGCAGCAACCGCTGCCCATCCATTCGCAGTGCGACCTTCGCGCTGCACGAGAGAGAGAAGAGAGAGAATCACCATGAAGCTCCCCGCGCTGTTCGTTGCCGTGTCGTTCTCCGCGCTCCTCGCTGGCGTTGCTGGCGCGGACGTCCCACTGGACAACCTTTCAAACGCCAACATCTCGGGCATCTTCGGGGCCGGCCTCGGCACCGGAGCCATGGTCGATGACCTTGAACTTGATGGTCTCGCAGGCACCCCCTTTGCCATGGCCATCCCCCGGGTTCAGGCCGTCTTCGGCTCCGCCTCTGGCCAGTTGCCCTCCGCCTTCGCGATCAACATCTGGTCCTTTGACGTAAACGCCATCCGCAACTCGATCGGCAACGTCTACCACCAGATCGTCCCCCTCGGCACCATCACCAGCGGCATCCAGCCCTATCCGAGCGACCCGGCCCTGAACGGCAACTTCCCCCCGGGCGCGTTCCTCGCCGATATCGCCCTCCCCCAGGGCGGCCCGATCCTCGCCCCCGGCGCATATTACATCGCCATCATCCCGCTCATCGCGGGCGGCGGCGGTGACTTCTTCATCTACGGCAGCGACACCGCCACCGTCGGTTCGCCCAACAACGCCCTCCACGTTCTCGGCCAGGGGGGCAGCGCGATGATCGTCGAGTCCAACACCAACGCCGCATACCGCGTCTTCTCCGTCCCCGGCCCCGCCGGTGCGGGTCTGCTCGGTCTCGCCGGCCTCGTCGCCCTGCGCCGCCGCCGCTGATCGGCCACTGGCCCACCGCGTTGACTCCGTTCCTCCTCGCCTTCGCCACGCTCACGCTCATCATGAGCGTGGTCGCCTTCTGCGCGTTCGCCCTCGACAAACGCGCGGCCGTCCTCGGCCACCGCCGCACCCGCGAGCGAACGCTCCACCTGCTCGAGTTCCTCGGCGGCTGGCCCGGTGCCCTCGCCGCGATCTTCATCATCCGCCACAAGACCCGCGACGGTCCCTTCCTCTTCCTCACCGGCCTCTCGACCGCCTTGCACGCGGTCCTCTGGCTCCTCGGCCTCTGGCTATGGCTCTTTCCGGCCTGACGCCCGCACCGCCCGCTCAATCGCGCTCCGCACCACCGGCTCATGCTCCCAAGGAAGGAAGTGCCCCGCGTTCGGCAGTTCAATCACCTCCATGCTCGCCGCGCTCACGAACATCCGTTTCATGTACTCGACATTCGCACGCGGCACCAGTTCATCCTTACCCCCCTGCACCACCACCACCGGGCAGCGGACCCCGCTCAGCGCCCCCTGCAGCGCGAGCGTCTCGCGCCGGGCCGCCATGATCTCGCGGTTTGCAGTAAGCAGGTTCTCGCTCAGCAGCCATGAGAAGATGGCCCATTCAGCCGCGAAGTTGTACCACTTCGGCTCCTCAAGAGCCGGATCAAGCGACCCCGCAAGAATGACAATGGCCCGGACCTTCTCCGGCTGGTTCGCCGCCGCCAAGGCCACGATCGGCCCGCCCAGCGAGTGCCCGAGCAGGATCGGCCATTGCCCTTCGCGCTCGACCAGCAACGGCCCGAGCGACCGGGCATGATCGGCAAAGCTCGTCGTCGCCGCCGGTCCTGACTGCCCAAACCCCAGTCGATCAACCGCGATGGACTCAAGCCCCTCGACCGGCGAGGTCAAGTAGTTCGCCCACTCGGTCGCGTCCCCCGGCGTGCCATGAACATACACCAGCCGCGGCCGGCCGCTCTCGCCCGCCCGCAGATAAGAGAGCACGCCCTGACCGTCCGCAAGCGTCACCTGCTCACGCGGCACCGAGAGCATCCGGGCCTGATCCGCAACGATGATCGGCCCGCACCCCGCGAGGGACGCAAGCACGAGCGTGAGCGAACAAAGGAACGGGGTGGACATCGGGTGTGTGTGCAGTCGGGAACGGATTGTTCACATCCCCGGCGCGCGTGGACGAAGGGGACGACCGGGATGAACCCGGGCCGGCTGGGCCTCCGCGGCCACAGGGTGTCCGACCGGCAAGGACTCCGCTCGGGCGCGGGCGATGCGGAACTGGTCGGCGGCACCGACGGCCATGACCAGCGAGGTCGTCTGCCAGAGTGCCCGGGCGAGCCCGAAGGCCCCGCCGGGATACGCAAGGTACCGGGGCCGCCAGCGCGGCCCGTAGACGTCCTTGAAGCGGCGGAGCCCGTCGTCATTGAACGGGCCAGCGTTGGCCTTTGAGAACCGGCGGGCCAGTCTCTCGATCATGTGACCAGACCTCTCGGTTCCCACGGTGTGGACAGGGGCCATCGAGAGGTTGAAGGAGGCATAGCCGCGGTCCGCAGCCCAGCGGAGAGCCCCAAGCACGAGCGCATGGGAGAGGGCCCAGCCATGATCGCGGTCGGCCCGCAAGAGATCGATCGTGACCTCCGGACATCCCGGTCGCGCCAGGAGCGACATGAAGGCCGCCAGTCTCCCCGACCGGTCGCGCACCGCCGCGACCGGCAGGCGGGCCAAGGCGAGCGGCGAGAAGTGGGCCTGCGAGAACTGCTTCTCGCCCGTGCCCCGGCGGGCCAGCCAGTCATCGCTCACGCGCCGGGCCTCATCCGCGAGGGCCGGTGAAGCGCCGCGCTCGTGGATCTCAAAGCGCAGCCCATCTGCTGCGGCTCGGCGTTCCACGCGGCGCAAATAGGCCATCGCCGGGCCCTCTAAGGAGAAGCCGTGCAGATCGACCACGGCCTCGGCCCCGAGCTTGAAGAACCGCATGCCAAAGTCGTGCAGCAGCGGCATCCAGCGCGGCGTGTGCATGTAGTACAACGGGCGCAATCCACGGGCCCGGGCCAGCCGATCGACGCGCCGGAGCAGGGCCGCCTCATGGCCGGGCGCGCAGACAGGGTCACTGAGGATGACCATGAAGGGGCCGCGGCACTGATACACGACGTGGCCGATCCGGCCGGTGAAGGCCGCGGCTTTGTCACCACCAGCCAGGGCAAGGGGCATGGCGATGGGCGACCAGCGCTGTACCTGGTCCTTGGCGCGGTCGATCTCCGCCGCGCTCGCCACGTCGAACGAGCGAGCGCTGCGTGAGGCGAGAAGGCGGGCGATGGCGAGGACGGGATGCACGGGGCAGCGTACGCCGGGTGGTCAGGCGAACGTGACATCATCCTGCATGAGGTCATCCCGACCGGCCTGCTCGGGCTTGGGGCGAAGGTGGGGCACACGGTTGAGGAGGCGGGCGCAGGCGTTGTAGCGGAGGATGGCGTCGTCGTTGCCTTGGGGGGCGATGGCATCGGCACGCTCAAAGAGGGCCATGGCCTCGCGGAACCAGTCGAAGAGCACATGCCCGGGGAGGCCCGAGCCAAGCTGCGCCTTGGCCCAGCGCTCTGCGACCACGCCGAGGGCATACGTGCGGTCGTAGTCGCCGGCGAGCCCGGCGGCGAGGGTCCGCACCTCTTCGGCACCGGGCCGCGGCTCGCCCGTGAGGGCGAACTGATCGGTCAGGGCAAGGACAAGGCAGCGGAGCGCATCCTGGTGGGCGGGCTCAAGCGCGAGGATGTCGCGGCAGATGCTCTCGGCATCGCGCGGTTCGTTGAGAAGCCGGTAGCGTTCGGCCTTGGCGAGGGCGCTCGTGACCGCATCGGGCGAGAGGGGCTTGAGCTCGAACATGCGTTCACCCCTTGGACTTGAACATCCGGAAGAGCCTCGTCAGCGGGTCGAAGAACTCATCGACCACCCGCTCCTTGAGCGGGATGATGGCGTTGTCGGTGATGGTGATGTGCTCCGGACAGACCTTGGTGCAGCACTTGCCGATGTTGCAGTAGCCGATCCCGTGGGCGTTGCGCAGGTCGCTCAGGCGGTCCTCGGTGTCGAGGGGGTGCATCTCGAGCGCGGCGGTGTACACGAGGTGCCGGGGACCGATGAACTCATCGTGCTTGTGATGGTCGCGCAGAACGTGGCAGACATCCTGGCACAAGAAGCACTCGATGCACTTGCGGAACTCCTGCACCCGGTCCACATCCTGCTGCTGCATGCGCCAGGTGCCATCGGGCGCATCGGGAGCGCGGGGCTTGAAGGGCTTGACCGAGAGCTTCATCCGGAAGTTGACCGAGACATCGGTCGCGAGGTCACGGATCACGGGGAACGCGCGAAGGGGCTCAACGGTGACCGGGCCCTCGGGGAGCGTGTCCATGCGCGTCATGCACATGAGCGCGGGCTTGCCGTTCACCTCCGCGCTGCAACTGCCGCATTTGCCGGCCTTGCAGTTCCAGCGGCAAGCAAGGTCCGGGGCCTGCTCGGCCCGGAACTGATGAATGACATCGAGCACGACCATCCCTTCACCCACCTCGGCCTCATAGCTCTTGAGGGCGCCGGCCTGCCCGTCGCCGCGTCGAATGTGGAAGGTGACTTTGGACATGGATGGTGGCTCGATCAATCGGGTCGAAACTCGCCAGCGCACAACCGGCCAGACGACAAACGGTAGCGCGGCCCACTCCACCGCAGCAATGGCGCGGAGTGCTCGGGGGGCGGTGGGAGAACCTGAAGGGCGTCGGGGCTGACGCGGTGTACATCCAGGCGGGAGGGACGTGGGAGAATGGGATTGCTGGGAGGTTCAGCGGGGGGCGGCGGGATGGATGAGTGCCTACGGCGTGGGGCGGTCGCCAAGTTGGCGGAGGCGGTGGTGATCGAGGAGGTCTGGCGTTCTCTTCGGGATGATCGTCCGCACAGCGGTTTGGCGTTCCGCACGCCCGCGTTGTTCGCGGCGACGGGCGGGGCCGGGGGTGCAGCACTGGCGGGCGAGTGCGCGGCGGTGGGAGCGCCCGAGGACATGAAGGATGGAGACCGAGGGCCACTCTCATCGGGAGAGGAGACGCAGGGTGCCTCTCCACTTTTCTACCCGTCGCTCCCGGGCCGACTCCGCATACCGCCCCGCTGTGTCCACGGCTGGCCCCGAGGGGACCACACGACTCGAAGGTGACTTACACTGAAGACCTTCTACTCGGACTGGCTCACGAAATGCAGGCAGGTCAGGGCGGCCACCGACTCTTGGCGCGACGGTTGACCTTGATGGACGGTATACACTCAAGGAACTCGGCAGTGGACGTCTGGAACACATCGCAACCGGTACCCCAAGCGAGTTGCTGGCACGCAAACGCAAGCTTCACATGACACCGCCAAGATGGCCACAAGAATGTCAGCCGTTCTACGAAGATATACACGTTCGTAGTGGTTTGCTCCCGAACTCTCTTCACCCGTTTGATCCATGATATATCAACTCGTACTGCAATGGCGTAGCCCAGCTGACATGACGTTCGCGGATGTGGTCGATATTGAAGCCATTCTGACGACCAGGTTATCGCGCGATCATTGTGTAGACGGGCATGACATTGGCAGTGCTGAAGCTAATGTATTTGTTCATACGAATGAGCCGCTTATTGCATTTGCAGAGGTTGAACACATCCTCAAGTCTGGCAAGTGGTGGGTCTCATTGCGAGCTGCGTTTCGCAAACGAGACGCGGCTGACTATACGCTGCTATGGCCACCCGATATGACGCACTTTCGCATTGCGTAGCGAGGACAATGCGATAGAATGGAGTGCCCACGCTGTGTCCCTCGCGGTTCCGCGCAGTACACACCAGTAGACTGTACCGGGCCTCTGAACAACCCAGCGCAACCGGACGGAATGTTGGAACGTATGCCCATGCGGCGTGAAGGGATCGCCGAACGGAGGTTGCTATGGCGGAACGGACCAACGCAGAACAGGGGCTTGATGCGTCCCCCGCGCCGACTGGGCGCGCGATAATCGGACTTCGTCCATCGCGGGGGTTGTTCGTGCCCGAAGGCGACCGAACTGAAGCCCGTTGAAACGGGCTGGGAACCACGCGCAGAAACCGTGTTGGGGGGGGCCGATGTACCACCGCTGAAGCGGTGGCCTATGAGCGGGCACGGCCGCTGAAGCGGCCTGGAGGGCGGGGCGACGCCGAGGTGTGCCACGGAAGCGGTGGCCTGCGAGCGGGCAAGGCCGCTGAAGCGGCCTGAGGGCGGGGTGGCGTCAGGCGTGACCGCAGGCCGGCACAATGTAGATGTTCGTGCGAAGTGCAACAGCGCGGTTCATTCGGCATTCGGTGTTGGGCCGCCTTCAGGCGATGGCACTTCAATCTGCGTGATGCGCTCCAGTCGGTCCACACAGCCGCCCGCGGCCCCCGCGCCATGGTGTTCACGTTGGCCATTGATGTACGCAACCACCCAGGGCAAGTCGCGTTTGCCGAACGTGACGACTCCGTAGCCGGTTTGCCATGCGAGCGCGGCGAGCCCGGAGGGGCCGTGATTGATGTGGTGGGCGCTCGCGCCCTTGACCTCGCCGACCCACCTGGCGAGTTCAACGGTGGGCGGCAAGCTGACCGCCATGTGGATGTGGTCCTCGATGCCTCCGACGGCGTGGACCATGGCTTCGGGGGTCTCCAGGGCGCGGTGGATGAGGTACTTGTGCGTGAGGGGTTCGACTTTGGGCGTGAGCATCGGCGCGCTGTCTTTGGTGCGCCAGACGAGGTGGTAGTAGAGTTCTTAGTAGACGTTGCGGGGCATGGGGATCATCGTACATCGCGGGGGTTGTTCGTGCCTGAAGGCGGCCGGATCTAAGCCCGTTGAAACGGGCTGGGGACCACTGGCAGAAGACCGTGTTGGGGTGTGGCCCGCTGTACCACCGCTGAAGCGGTGGCCTACGAGCGGGCAAGGCCGCTGAAGCGGCCTGAGGGGCGGGGAGGCGCCGAGTTGTGACCCCGCTGAAGCGGTGGTCTACGAGCGGGCAAGGCCGCTGAAGCGGCCTGAGGGAGGGGTAGATGCGCGACGTCGGGTGCGCCGAGGCACGGGTCACGTCGTGGCGATCGGCGCGCTTCAGTGACAGGCTGGAATGGGGAGCGTCGGCTTGCCGCTTGCCACTACAGTCTGCGATGCCAATGCCTGCGGAACGTCGGCTGGAATCGCTGGAGAAGTGGGGTGCTGAGGTCATCGTGCCGGCGCGGATCGGTGGGCGGGTGGCGCTCCAGGCGAGCGCGGCGGTGGTGGGGCCGGATGGCGGGGAGGCGCGAGCTGGGGCGCGACTGGGGGCGCTGCGGTTTCGGCGGGTGCGGGTCGGCTTTGAGTGGGGGCCGGCGTGGGCGACGTGCTGGTTTCGGCTTCGGGGGGAGATGCCGCGGGCTTGGCGTGGGCAGCGGGGTGTGGCGCTGCGGTTTGATTCGGGGACCGAGGCATTGCTGCGTATCAAGGGGGAGCCATTCCACGGCTTTGATGCCAACCGCGACACTGCGGCTCTGCCGCGGGCACTGACGCGGCGGGGGCGGGTGGATTTGCTTGTCGAAGCGGCGTGCAACCATCCGCTGGGGACGGCGCCCCTCGATGGGAAGAGCAGCGAAGCTCAGCAACGGTGGGCGGGGGCGAAGCCGGGGCGGTTCTTTGCGGCTGAACTTGTCTTGATTGATGAGCAGGCCGATCGGTTGGCGGATTTGTGGGCGGTGTCTACGGCGCTGGCGCGGGAACTGCTCCTGCCCCCTCCGCCGATCACCACGCACAGTGCGAAGTTCCCGGCGAATGTCCCATGGCAGGACGGCCGGTGTGAGGAACTGCTGGCGGCGCTCGAGGCGACACGGGCCCGGCTCGGGTTGGCGAGCGCGCAGGGAGTGCGGGCTGGCGCGGCGGATGCGGTGAAGCGGCTGGAGGCGGTGCTCGGCCGCGAGCCGGCGGCGTCGGTGACGCTGGCGCATGCGGTGGGGCATGCGCACATTGATACCGCGTGGCTCTGGCCAGTGCGCGAGACGCGCCGCAAGATTCAGCGGACATTCAGCAACGTGCTGCGGCTCATGGAGCGGTGGCCCGCGTTCAGGTTTCTCTGTTCGCAGGCGCAGCAGTATGCGTTTTTGCGGGAGGATGCGCCCGGGCTCTTTCGAGAGGTGCAGGGCCGCGTGCGGGAGGGACGCTGGGAGCCGGGCGGGGGCATGTGGGTCGAGCCGGACTGCTCTGTTCCCTCGGTTGAGTCGTTGATCCGTCAGGTGCTGCACGCCGACCGCGCCTGGCGCGAGTGGTTCGGGCCGCGCGGGGCTCAGCGGCATCTCTATCTCCCCGACACCTTCGGGTTCCCGGCCCATTTGCCGCAAGTGATGCGGCACTGCGGGCTGTTGACGTTTATCACCAACAAACTCTCGTGGAACGACACGAACGCGTTCCCGCATACGACTTTTCGATGGCGCGGCAACGACGGCTCAGAGGTGCTGGCCCACTGCACGCCGATTCAGGATTACAACCAGACCAACTCGGCACGCGAACTGCGCCGGGGCGAGGCGAACCACCGGACGCGGGCACTGTTTGCGCATGAGGGCGCCGGGGCTGGCGCAGCGCATCGGGGTGCGCGGTTTCTGGCCCCCTTTGGGTTCGGCGATGGTGGCGGCGGGCCGACGAAGAGGATGATCCTCTCGGCTCAGTTGGCCGCGGCGTGCGACGGCCTGCCACGGGTGCGGCAGACCACGGCGGCGGAGTTTTGTGCGGCGCTCCATGCCGATGTGAAGCGGGCGGGGCTTGCAGGGGTTGATGTTCCCCTGTGGACGGGAGAGCTCTATCTGGAACTGCACCGGGGGACGCTCACGAGCCAGCAGTGGCTGAAGCGGGGCATGGTGGAGGCGGAGCGGGCGCTGCGCGGGGCCGAAGCGGCGGCCGTCTCATCGCTTGCCTTTGACTCCACGGCGCGGGCGGCGGGGCGGCGGCGGGCCCATCGGGCGGTGATGGACGAACTTGAGCGCACGGTGCTGTTGAACCAGTTCCATGACATTCTTCCTGGTACATCGATCGGGCCGGTGTATGAGGATGCGCGGCGCGACCTGCGGCGGGTGATGGCGGGTGCGCGAGCAGAGCGCGAGAAGCAGTCGGTTCGAGGGCGGACGCTTCCCCCGCCGATGGGCATCGTTCATGCTCTGCCCGAATCGGCGGGGCGATCTTCCCCGGTGCTCGCGCAGGGACAAGGCGGGCGGCGCGTGCGGCTTGAGAACGATGCGGTGTGGTTTGAGGTCGATGGACTCGGGCAGGTGACGGGGTGCGGGCTCGCGGGCGGACAGGTGCCGCTCGAATCGCCGCTGAACACACTGATGCTGTATGAAGACCGGCCGCGCCGGTGGGATGCTTGGGACATTGACGAGAGCCACGCGCTTTGCCCCTTGCCGCAGCAGGCGCGAGCGCTCAGTTGGCGGCTTGCACGCACTCCGGCCCGCGCGAGCGTGACGGTGGAGCGGCGGATCGGCGTGGCGAGTCGCATCCGGCAGCAGTTGGTCCTGTCACGCGGTTCACGACGGCTGGAGGTGATGACGCGGGTCGATTGGCGCGAGGAGCACGCGCTGCTGCGTGCCCTCTTCCCCACGGGCCTGCGGGCGGAGCGGGCCGCGTTTGATACTGGGGGCGGCGTCATCGAGCGGCCGACGCACCGCAACACATCGTGGGAGCAGGCGGCGTTTGAAGTACCCGGGCACCGGTTCACGGCGCTTGGGGATGCGGGAGGCACGGGGCTGGCCGTGCTCAATCAGGCCCACTTTGGGCACTCGTGCCACGGCGGGACGATCGGGCTCTCGCTGCTGCGCTCGCCGCGTTCGCCCGACCCGACCTGTGACACCGGCATTCACCGCTTTGCGTACGCCATCATGCCTTATGCGGGTGACTGGCGGAGTGCGGGAGTGGCGCGCGAGGCCGAGGCGTTCTGTGGGGACGCTCTGCCAGCGGAGGGAGTGCTTGGGAGCATTCGCCTGTCGCCGGGGGCTGGGCTGCGGGTGCTGGCGACGAAGTTCGCCGCGGATGGTGGCGCGGGCGTGGTGGTGCGGCTGCTCGAAACGCACGGAGTTGAGAGTGAGGCGGTGATCACCTGGTCGCGCCAGCCGCGACGCATTCGGCTTGTTGACGGCTTAGAGCGGCCGCTGGGCTCGGGCGGCCTTCGCCACCGGGGGGACGTCACGCGGCTGCCGTTACGGGGGTTTGGGATCGTCAGCGTGCTGGTTGAGTTTGTCTGAGGGGGGCGATCGACTGAACGCTCGCGCGGTGCGCTCGCTGCTGACTGTGTGTCAGGTGTTCTCTTGGACGACCTGCTTGAGTTCCTCGGGCATGGGGCGCAGGGGCTGGCGCGTCACGGAGAGGCGGCCATCTGGGCCGAGCCGGTTGATGTGGTTGAAGGAGCCAAACTCGGCGCTCTTGTCGGGGAAATCGTCGCGGAATTGGGCCCCGCGGCTCTCGCGGCGCTCGACGGCGCAGCGGGCGACGGCCTCGCTGACGAGGAGAAGATTGGGAAGGTCCATCGCGGTGTGCCAGCCGGGGTTGTATTCCCGGTTGCCATCGACAGAGACGTTCTTGGCGCGGGCCTTGAGCACCTCGAGCCCCTCCAGCGCGCGGAGCATCTCATCCTCACGACGCACGATGCCGACGAGGTCCTGCATCATCTCCTGCAGGTCGTGCTGGATGGCGAAGGGGTTTTCTCCGCCGCGGCGCTCGAAGGGTTCGAGAGCCATTCGCATGCCCTGCTCGATCTGCCCTTGGTCGACTGTGCCGGGGGAGTTCTCGCTGGCCCAGCGGGCGGCGTGCTCGCCGGCGAGTTTGCCGAAGACGATGAGATCCGAGAGGGAGTTGCCGCCGAGGCGATTGGCACCATGAAGGCCCGCAGCGACCTCGCCCGCGGCGAAGAGGCCGGGGACGGTGCTCATCTGGGAATCGCCATCGACCTTGATGCCGCCCATGACGTAGTGCGTGGTGGGGCCGACTTCCATGGGCTCGGCGGTGATGTCAAGACCGGCGAGCTGCATGAACTGGTGGTACATGCTGGGGAGCTTCTTCTTGATGTGCTCCCGAGCATTGGGGATCTTTTCCTTGATCCAGGCGATATCGAGATAGACGCCGCCGTGGGGCGAGCCGCGGCCGGCCTTGACCTCTCGGTTGATGCAGCGGGCGACGTGGTCGCGGGTGAGGAGTTCCGGGGGGCGGCAGGCGTTCTTGTCGCCCTGCACGTAGCGCCAGCCCTCTTCCTCGTCTTTGGCCGTCTGGTTGCGGTAGTTGTCCGGGATGTCGTCAAACATGAAGCGCTTGCCAGCGCTGTTGCGGAGGACACCGCCCTCGCCCCGGACACCTTCGGTGACGAGGATGCCGCGGACGGAGGGGGGCCAGACCATGCCGGTGGGATGGAACTGGACGAACTCCATGTCCATGAGTTCAGCACCGACGCGGGCGGCGAGGGCCTGGCCGTCGCCGGTGTATTCCCACGAGTTGCTGGTGATCTTGAAGGCGCGGCCGATGCCGCCGGTGGCGAGGACGACGGCGCGGGCCCGCCAGACGCGGAAGCGGCCGCGTTCGCGGTCATAGCCGAGGGCGCCGATGACGCGGGTGCCATCGGTGAGGAGGGTGATGACCGTCATCTCCATGTAAACATCGATGCCGCTGTGGATGCCCTTGTCCTGAAGGGTGCGGATGAGTTCGAGGCCGGTGCGGTCGCCGACGTGGGCGAGGCGCGGGTAGCGGTGGCCACCGAAGTTGCGCTGGAGGATGCGGCCGTCGGCGGTGCGATCAAAGACAGCGCCCCAGGCCTCAAGCTCCTTGACGCGCTCGGGGGCTTCTTTGGCATGGCGCTCGGCCATGCGCCAGGTGTTGAGGTATTGGCCGCCGCGCATGGTGTCGGCGAAGTGGACGCGCCAACTGTCACGGTCATCGACGTTGGCCATGGCGGCGGCCATGCCACCCTCGGCCATGACAGTGTGGGCTTTGCCAAGGAGGGATTTGCAGACGAGCGCGACGGAGCGGCCGGCGCGGGAGGCCTCGACCGCGGCCCGGAGGCCTGCGCCGCCGGCACCGATGACCAGCACGTCGTGTTCGTGCGTCTGAAACTGATCCATGGGTTAGATGATCCTCCAGTCGGTCCAGATGCCCATCGAGCAGAGCCGCACGTAGATGTCGGTGAAGCCGACCCAGAAGAGAGAGAGCCAGGCGAAGAGCATGTGGCGGCGGTTGAGGCAGGAGACGCCGCCGTAGGCGGATTGGCGGGCCTTTGAGCAGTGGGAGATGCAGTCCTTGCGCCCGCCGATGATGTGACGCAGTGAGTGGCAGCCGAGGGTGTATGAGCCGAGGAGGAGGGGGTTGATCAGGAGGACGAGCGACCCGACACCGACCCCGAAGGAGCGGACACCGTCCTTCTCAAACCAGAAGGCCCGATAGGCGTCATAGAAGAGGAGGAAGAGGAAGGCGATCGCGAGGTAGAGGAAGTAGCGGTGGATGTTCTGGATGATGAGGGGGAAGGAGTTTTCGCCGAGGTACTTTTTGCGGGGCTCGCCCACGGCGCATCCGGGGGGATCGGCCCAGAAGGCCTTGTAGTAAGCCCCGCGGTAGTAGTAGCTGGTGAAGCGGATCCCGCCGGGGGCCCAGAGGATGAGGAGGGCGGGAGAGAACCCGATGAAGGCGGGGAAGAGCTTGAGGAGCCACCCCGGGGGTTGGCCGAACCATGCGTGCCCGGAATGAACGCCGAGGGCATCCCAAAGGACGGGGGAATAGAACGGGGAGAGGTAGTCGGCCCCGTTGAGTTTGAGGAAGTAGTGGTTGCCCTGGAAGGCGGCCCAGGTGGAATAGACGATGAACGACATGAAGCCAAGGAACGTGAGCAGGGACGGGAGCCACCAGAGGTCGCGCCGTGTCGTCTGCCCGAACTGGGCCTGGGGGAGCGGGATATTGACCTGAGTCATACGGGCAGAGGATAACCGCCCATGGCCCCCTTTTCGCGAGTTGGGCGGAAGTCACGCGGGATGACCAATGATGCTCAGTCGTCGTCTTCGACGGTCGCGAGGGCACCCTCAGGCCGGACCTTCAGCGGGCGATAGAGGGCGGGGTCGCGGGCGAGGTAGCGGTCGAGGATCTCGTGGACGTGGGCCCGGTCGCGCGACTCGCGCACGGCCTCCTTGAGGCGCTTGCACATGCCGCCGTTGATGCGCTTGCCGAACCAGGTGATGCGGCGGCGGATCTGCACCATGGCGTAGGCCTCGGTGCGGTACTCTGCCATGAGATCAAGGTAGGTGCGGATGAGGGCGATCTTGTCCTCATCGCTCGGCTCCGCGAGGCGCTCGCCTGTCTTCATGAGCCACCACGCATCGCGGAAGATCCACGGCGCGCTCAGGGCCCCGCGCCCGATCATGACCCCGGCGCACCCGGTGCGACGCATCATTGCGACGGCATCCTCGGCGGTTCGCACGTCGCCATTGCCGATGACGGGCACACTCTGGCCGGGGGCGCGGCAGAGCCGGCCGACCGACTCGACCACGCGCGCGATGCCGTCGTGGTTCACCTCGCCCTGGAACTTCTGCTCGGTGGTGCGGCCGTGGATGGTGACGCCGCAGACGCCTGCATCGATGAGGCGCGGGGCGAGCCACTCGGCGACGGGAGCATCGTTGAACCAGCCGAGGCGCATCTTGCAGGTGAGGGGGACACCGGTGCCTTCGAGGGCGCGGGCGACGCGCCGGACGATCTCAACGGTGGTATCGGGGATGCACAGGAGTTTTGAGCCGCCGTCCTTCTTCGTGACCTTGTCGACCGGGCACCCCATGTTGATGTCGACGATGGTGGCACCGTGCTGGACGGCCCAGAGCGCACCATCGGCCATGATGGCCGGGTCCCCACCGTACAACTGCATGCCGATGGGCTTGTCGGCCTCGTTTGTCGCGGCGAGGTCGAGCGAGGTGGCCGTGCCGCGGAGGAGGCCCTGCGGGCTCAGGAGATCGGTACAGGCGAGGCCGAGCCCGAGACCATCGGGGGCGACGAGACCGCGGCAGATGAGACGGAACGCGAGGTCGCAGTAACCAGCAATTGGCGCGAGGAGGAGGGGCGTCGCGAGCCGGAGGGGGCCGAGTTGGAGTGTGGGCATCGCCAAGCATCGAACTGTAGGGATTCCCCCGTTGCGCTGGGTTGTTCAGGGGCCCCAATACAAGCATGGCACGACTCAGAACATGGAAGGGACTCTTGTCCCAGCGCGGTGTAGGTGCAACAACCGCTCGTGTCCTGATGAACACTCTCTCCACAAATCGTCGATAACCACTCCCCATGCCCTCCGTCACGCTCCCGGCCCCAACCTCGACCGCGCCGGTCAACATCCCCGAGCCCGTCGGTCGCGCTCTCAAAGCCGCCATCAACTTCACCCAGTCCGGCCACACGACCAAGGCACTCGAAGCCCTCGCCGCGGCGGCGGTGACAGACATTCAGCAGTTCAACCAGTCGTTTCTTGCCTCGGCCTTTGAGGCGGCGTTCATGGCTGATCTGTATGACCAGGCGCTTGCCAAGTTTGCGTGCGGCGGTCGGCGTGAGCGGACTGCACCAACGCTCGGCCCGGTGCCAGTCGCTTACGTTCTTCCCTCGATTGTGCAAGGGCAGGCCGCCGCACAGACCATTGCTCGCCTTGCAGAACTGCACGATACCAGCCGGGTGAAAGTCCATGTCATCGTCTGTGAGGAGCACACGGCCCGGACACCCCCACTCTCGATGTTGCAATCACCCGACTCGCCCTCGGAGGTTGTTGGTGCAGAACTCCTGGCTCGCTTGCACGCGACTGGCGCCGGGGTTCATGTCGTACCCACGACCGGCGATCTTCTGTCTGGGGCACGCGCGGCGATCGCGAAGGCAGAGTCGCTCTGTCTCGCGGGCGCGGCCTTCATCGCCAGCCCTGCCTGCCCCATTCAGGCCGTCATGCTCGCGGCACGAATCGCCCCGGTTCAGGTGAACCTGAACATCGGCGTGCCGATGCTCTGCCGCGGGGTTGATGGGGTGGTGTATCACAACCCGGCACGGGCGGCGGCGGATGGCGCGGTGCTCGCCGGGCGCGGCACGGCCTTGCACTCACTGGCGTGTACGGGCACGGACACGGTGGCCGCGG
>JBQTIJ010000156.1:0-15701 GCA_052388255.1 Phycisphaerales bacterium | reverse complement strand
GCAGCAACCTCCCCTTCATGAACGTCGCCAAGCAGGAACGGCTCGCCGAGGTCAATGAGAAGGACGCTATCAACCTCATGAACGCCAAGGCCTCCGCCGCCGGCCGCACCCTTGCGGATGGCGTTCTCTTCTTCCTGCGAAAGGGTGCGGCCGGCGGCGGCGGCCTTGGCGTTCATGAGGTTGATAGCGTCCTTCTCATTGACCTCGGCGAGCCGTTCCTGCTTGGCGACGTTCATGAAGGGGAGGTTGCTGCCGACCTGGAGCTGCTCGGAGATTCGGCGCTTTTCGGCGAGATAGGCGGCGCGGTCCTTCTGGCGGAGGGCCTCGAGGTTGACGAGCTGTTCGTTGAGCGCGGGGGTGATGGTGGTGATGGAGGGCGGAGGCCCGATGGCGACGGGGATGCCGATGGGGACGGCAGTGCGGGCGATGCGCTGGGCGATGGGGATATAGCGGCGCACGCCGGCCTCATCGATGGTGAGGTAGTCCGGGCGGACCTCGACGACGGTGGCGTTGTTGACGACATCGCCGGCGGAGACGAAGCGCTGGGATTCGTCGATGACGACGATGGCCTTCTTGAGCGCGCCGCTGAAGACGCCACCGATGTAGCGCCAGGTCTGAACGGGCGTAGGGGGCGGGGGCGCGGGGACCTCGGGGTCGGGTGGTGGCGGCGGAGGCGCGGGGGGGGCCTCGTCGGGCATGTCGGGCGAGATGGTCTCAAGGGCGAGGGCGAGCACCGTGGCATCCTGCGCGGGCTCAACGCGCGAGCCGGGACGATCGTCCCTTGCACGGGGCGAGCGGGAGGGGGCACCGCCGGATGCGGCCCACATGTCCGCGGGGATGAAGGTCAGTCCGACGGCGGCGAGGAGGAGCCCGGCTCCGGCGAGTTGGGCGTTGCGGGTAGTCCGTTTGGCGGTTTCGCGGTTCATGGTGTGAGCCGGGTTGGGTGCCGTGGGCGGGAGAACGCGGGGACCGAGGTCTCCAGATTATTGGGGGAGGGATCGGGGTGCATCGGACGGACCAAGCTCTTCCCAAGAAAGGAACGCGATTTGGGCACGGGAGCCGCCGACACCGGCAACGGCGGGGTCGAAGAGGATGGTGCCGAGGTAGCGGTTGAGTTCACGCCCGGACGAGGCGCGGAGCGTGACCGTGAGGGTGCGGAGGGAGGGATCGGTGACGAAGACACCGCTGTAGGTTTGCGGAGGGCGGACGCGGTTGTCGACGTACCCGGTGAAGACCTCCGTGTACTTTTCGTCGATGCCCGATTGCTGGATGATGGACTTGAGGTTGCTGGTATCGATTCGGCGCTCGCGCCGGAGTTCGTCGATCTTCTGGGCGGCATCCTGGGCGGGTGAGCCGGGCGCTCCATGGGCGATGATGCGCTCCAGCACGGCGAGTGGGGCGGCGTTGATGCTGACCTGTTCCGGGCCACGGGTGCGGACAAGTTGCGGGGCGTCGCGCCTGGTGCGGAGATCAAGGGCGGCGCGGCGCATGACATCGCTGGCACCATCGCTCTGGTCGTCGAGGAGCGTGCCCTGGGCATCAGTGAAAAGGAACTCGGCCCGCGAGCCGTCCGGGAAGTCGAGCGCGAACTGGGAAGTGCCAAGGTCGTCGATCGGCGCGGCGGGGGTTTCAACCGAGACCGACGGCGCGCCGGTCTCCGGGCGAGGTGTGCGGGTGGGACGGCGAAGGAAGAGCTCGGCCGCGAGGCCTATCCCCTGCTGGGCGTGGTGAAACTGATAGGAGTTGGCGTGCTGCCGCTCGGCCATGCGCAGGCGGGCCTGGTGGGCGAGCATGATGGAGACGGCGAAGGACGCGGCGATGCCAAGAAGCATGACCAGGGGCATGGCGTACGCGCGGGCAGTCTGGGATGGGCGAAGGCGCATCACTTGGCACCCCCGCTGGAAGATGCGGGGAGGGGAGGGCCGGACCCGCCGTTTTGGGTGCCGTTGGCGGAGCCGTTCGTGGAGCGCTGCTGGGCTGGGGAGCGTGAGGAACGAAAGGCATCGACGCCTTCAGGGTCGGCGAGGGGGTGCGGGGCCTTGGTGTTGACGTAGAGGGTCTCGAACGCCCAATCGGCCTTGACGCCGTCCTTGTGCTCGACGGTGATGTGGACGTAGGCGGGGAGGTCCTGGGCGAAACGGGCGCTGAAGGTTCGGGCTGGCTGCAGGCGACCCTCCTGAGTTGCAAGGAACTCGACCGTGAGGTCCACAAGGTCGCGCGCGATCACGACCTCGCCGAGAAACTCGAGGGTGCGCGGGTCGATGGGTTCAACGGGCTCTGGGTTCTCGAGGGCGGCTTCATCTTCGGCGAGCCGGCCTTCGGGCGAATCCTCGGCACTACGGTCGACGCGGTTGCGGGCGCGGACGCGGGTGATGGGCTTGTGCTTCTGCTTGTAGACGCTCCAGTAGACGTCAAAGCGAGGGGCGGTCGAGGGAGTGGCGGTGGGCGCGACTGGCGAGGGGCGAAGTTCAAACTTGCCCCAGACGCCGCCACCGACTTCAGGGAAGCCAAGCGCGGCGAGGTTGACCGGGCCGCTTTCGAGCCGGATGGGAACCGGTGAAGCAGCGACCATCACTTCGATCTTGGGGCGGCCGTTCTCGTCGATGGCGAGGTTGAGCCGCGGCGGGCCGGTCAGGACGACCTCCTCAACCTCGGGGGCGGGCTCTTCTTCTGGGGGTGGCTCGGTGCCGGTTGAGGGGCGCGCGGCCGGGGTGCCCGCGCGAGTTGGCCGTGGGGGCCGGGGCTTGACCTCGGTGACAATCGTGCGAAAAGCACGCTGGAAGGCGACGTGGAGTCGGGCGAGTTCAGTGGCCGCGTCGGCCCGAAGCTCTGAACGGCGCTCGGCCTTGCCGAGCATGGAGAAGATGCCAAGAGCACCGAGTACAACGAGGGCCCCGACGGCGGAGGCGAGGACGAGCTCGATGATGGTGAAGCCGCGGCGGCGGTTCATCGCCTTGTTCCTCCGCCGGTGGGAGGACCGCTGTTGACGGGGCGACCACCGGAACCGACGCCCTGCTTTCGCGCGAGGTCCATGGCCCGGTTGGCGGCCTTGATGGTGGTGCGTCCTTTGCTGTCGAAGCGGGTGTCGGTGAGTTGGCTGCCGAGTTGGTGGTAGAGACGGCTGATGGAGGCGAGCTGGTCGCCGCGGCCGATCTGGGCGGGGGAGTCGCCGATGCGGCCGAGCCCGGCGTAGACGCGGACGTGGACGAGTTCGAGCGCGGAGATCATCTGGTTGCTCTGGGCCAGATCCTGATCGATCGCAACGGGCTCGCGTTCGATATCCCACCAGAAGACGTAGCCGGTGGGGAGGTCCTCATAGGGGACGCCGGGGTTGAGGCCGGGCTCCTTGAGGGCGTCTTCGTCATCGACGAAGAAGAGCATGAGGCGGCTGCCGATTTCAAGGGCGGCCATGCGGTGGCGGCGGCCTTCTTCTGCGCGGTTGATGAACGTGACCGTGCCGATGACGGCGGAGACCACGAACATGAGGAGAATGGAGGCGAGAATGACCTCGAGGAGGGTGAAGGCCCTCCGGGCATTCGCGGAGCGCGGGCTTCGGGATGGTGAGCGGCGGGGCACAGTGGCCAACGGTGCGCGGGGGAGGCGGTTACTGGATGGTGTCCATGTTCTCAACCGTGATGTCGTCGTCACCGGCCTGGGGCGAAGGGCCGGAACTGAAGAGATCAAAGGGGGAGTTGGGGTTGTTGCCCGAGCTTGGGAAGAAGTACTGGAAATCGCGCTGCCAGGCGTCTCTGGGGATCTTCTCGATGGGCGGATCGGTGCAGGTGGTGAGGTTCAAGAGGGAGGGCGGATACTCCCCGAAGCGGCCGTTGTAGAGTTCGAGCGCGCCCTTGATGGTCTTGAGGGAGGCGACGGTCGAGCGCTTGCGTGATTGGTTGAGGAGGCCCTTGGCACCAAAGACGGCGACGGTGCCGAGGATGCCCATGATGAGGACCACGAGCATCATCTCGAGCAGGGTGAAGCCCCGGCGGATGGTGCGGGCCGGAGCGGGGTAGCGCGAGGGTTCGGGTCTTGACATTGGTGGTCTCCGAGATCGGGCGCGTGGCGGAGGGTCCGCGCACCGAAGAACGATACGCGCGGGCGATCGATTTCGTGCGCGGGAGGGGCGGAAGACAGGGTGACATTCGCGTGACGGGCGGGCCGGTGAGAAAGGGCGTTTTGCGGGTGAGAGCGGCGTCGCAGATGGCGCGGGTTGCCCAAGTTGAATCGGTGTGTTACGGGCGGGTTACCAAACCCCTCCTCGGGCAGCAGGCTTGCCGGGGGTCACGCGGACGGCACATGGGCGCGCCGTCGGGTACGTCCCGCAATACGCTTGTGTTTCCGTAACTTCCCTGAAGCCCTCGCCATGTCATCTACCGATCACGCCCCGTCCACCCCGCCAGCCGGCGGATCCGATTCGCCGCCCTTTCGATACGGCGCGATCTTGGCCAATCAGATCGAATCGCGCTGGCAGGACCGTTGGGAGAAGGAGGGGACATTCCGTGCGCCGAACCCGGGCGAGCCGGGGTTTTCGGGCAAGCCGAAGAAGTTCATCCTCGACATGTTCCCGTATCCCTCCGGGGCGGGGCTGCATGTGGGGCACCCGCTGGGGTATATCGCGACCGACATCTTCGCGCGGTACCTGCGGATGACCGGGCACAACGTGCTGCACGCGATGGGGTTTGATGCCTTCGGGCTGCCTGCGGAGCAGTATGCGCTGGCGACGAACACGCACCCAAGGATCACGACCGAGCGCAACATCGCGACGATGCGGACGCAGCTTCGGCGGCTGGGTCTTGGGCATGATGATCGGCGCGGGGTGGCGACGACCGACGAGGCGTTCTATCGCTGGACCCAGTGGATCTTTCTTCAGATCTACCACTCGTGGTACGACACGGCGGCGAACGGGGGCGCGGGCAAGGCGCGGCCGATCAAGGAGTTGGTTGCGGAGTTTGAGCGCGGAGTGCGGCCCGTTCCGGGGTATGACAAGCCGTGGAGTTCGCTCTCAGAAAAGGCGCGGGCGGGGGTGCTTGACCAGTTCCGGCTGGCCTATCTGACCGAGCAGCCGGTGAACTGGTGCCCCATGCTGGGGACGGTGCTGGCGAACGAGGAGGTGACGGGCGAGGGGCGGAGCGAGCGCGGGAACTTCCCGGTGTTCAAGCGGCCGCTGAAGCAGTGGGTGATGCGCATCACGGCGTATGCGGAGCGGCTGCTCGCTGACCTTGACCCGCTCGCGTGGCCCGAGCCGATCAAGCTGATGCAGCGCAACTGGATCGGTCGGAGCGAGGGGGCGTATGTGGACTTTGAGTGCTCCACACGCCGGGTGCGGGTCTTCACCACGCGGCCGGACACGCTCTTTGGCGCGACGTATATGGTGCTGAGCCCTGAGCACGAGATGGTCGACCAGATCGTGCCCGAGAAGTACGCCGCGGTGGCGTTTACGAAGGCGGTCTTCCCGGGGTCGGCGGAGCTTTTGGCCAGAGGGGCAGGGCCGAAGGAAGTCATCGCGGCGTATCGGGCCCATGCGAAGGGGCGGAGCGATGAGGAGCGGACCGCGGGGAAGGAGAAGACCGGCGTCTTCACGGGCGCGTATGCGGTGAACCCGGTGAACGGCGAGCGGCTGCCGGTGTTCATCGCGGACTATGTGCTGAGCGGGTACGGAACGGGCGCGATCATGGCGGTTCCGGGGCACGATGAGCGAGACTTTGCAGTCGCGGGCGCCTTCGGGCTGCGGGTGGTGAATGTGGTGCGACCGGAAGAAGGGGGTGCAGGTCAGGGCTCGTGCTTTTCGGGCGAGGGCATCGCGGAGAACTCCGGCCCCCTCAACGGTCTGACCACGGCGGAGGCGAAACGGAAGATCACGGCGCAGCTCGAGTCGCAGGGACGGGGCAAGCGGCATGTGAACTTCCGGCTGCGCGACTGGCTCTTTAGCCGGCAGCGCTATTGGGGCGAGCCCTTTCCCATCGTGTTCGACGAGCAAGGGCTGGCCCACGCGCTGCCGGAAACGATGCTGCCGCTGAAGCTCCCGCACATGGAGAACTTCAAGCCCGACAGCACGGAGGACCCGAACGCGCCGGTGGTGACGCCGCTGGGGCGGGCGACGGAGTGGGTGAACTGCGAACTTGACCTTCAAGACGGAGCGGGCCTGCGTCGGTTCGTGCGCGAGACCAACACGATGCCCAACTGGGCCGGTTCGTGCTGGTACTACTTGCGCTATCTCGATCCGGCGAACGGCGGGGCGCTCGTCGGCAAGGATGCGGAGCGGTACTGGATGGTGAGCAAGAAGAAGGACGGGACGCCGCACGTGGGGGGTGTGGACCTTTACGTGGGTGGCGTGGAGCATGCGGTGCTGCACCTGCTCTATGCCCGGTTCTGGCACAAGGTGCTCTTTGACCTTGGGCACGTGAGCACGCCGGAGCCCTTCGGGCGGCTCTTCAATCAGGGGTACATACAGGCCTTCGCGTACACCGATGAGCGCGGGGTGTATGTGGATGCCTTTGGGGTGACACTCAAGGACGGGTCACCGGCGCACGAGAATCAGGCGGATGCGGGGCCGTTTTTCTTTGACGGCAAGCCGGTGAAGCGCGAGTATGGGAAGATGGGCAAATCGCTCAAGAACGCGGTGGCGCCCGACGAGGTGTGCGCCGCGTATGGGTGTGACACGCTGCGGGTGTATGAGATGTCGATGGGACCGCTCGAAGCGAGCAAGCCCTGGGCGACGCGCGACATCGCGGGTGCGCACCGGTTCCTGCAGCGCGTGTGGCGGCTGATGGTCGATGAGCAGGCCGGGGCGGCTCGGGTGACGGATGATCCGCTCGATGCCGACCTGCTGCGAGCTCTGCACAAGACGATCGCGGGTGTGCGGGCGGACATGCAATCGCTGGGGTTCAACACGGCGGTGGCCAAACTGATCGAACTGACCAACGAACTGACGCGGGCCCACGGACCGGATACCAAGCGGCCCCTGCCACGGGTAGCGGCGGAGACGTTGACCCTCCTGCTCGCACCCCTTGCGCCGCATGCGGCGGAAGAACTCTGGGCCCGGCTGGGCCACCCGGAGTCGCTGGCGCACCAGTCCTTCCCG
This sequence comes from Phycisphaerales bacterium, assembly GCA_052388255.1. Classification (GTDB taxonomy): domain Bacteria; phylum Planctomycetota; class Phycisphaerae; order Phycisphaerales; family UBA1924; genus JAEUIX01. The sequence continues at coordinate 8,620 of JBQTIJ010000156.1, read as the reverse complement.
GAGGCGGATGCTGCGCTCGCGGCGGATGATCAGGTGGAGATCCCGGTGCAGGTGCTGGGCAAACTGCGGGCACGGATCATGCTGCCGGCGGGGTGTGATGCCAAGGCGATGGAAGCCGCGGCGCTGGCGAGCCCGGAGGTGCAGAAGCACCTTGAGGGGAAGGCGATCAAGAAGGTGATCGTGGTGCCGGGGAAACTGGTGAACCTGGTGGTGGGGTGATCGTGGCGGAGCGTCAGGTCTTGCCCACGGTGAGGCCGACGTTGCCGGAGGCGACCTTCTCCCAGCCGCTGCCGAGTTCGCCGATGGGATCTGGAGGGAGGATCTCCACGCGCTTCTCGCCGAGTTTGACCTCGCCGCGCTTCACGCGCTCTTGGAATGCGAGGGTCTCTTTGAGCAGCGCGTCAAGGATCTCTTCCTCGGGCACGTTGGCGACGCGCTCGCCCTGCACATAGATGATGCCACGGCGGTCACCCGCAAAGACGGCGACGTCGGCACCCTCGGCCTCGCCGGGACCGTTGACGATGCACCCCATGACGGCGACCTTGATGGGGAGTTCGACGGCGCCGTCGAGTTTCTTGCGGACGTCCTGGACGAGCGAGATGAGATCCACCTGGATGCGGCCGCAGGTTGGGCAGGCGATGAGTTCGGCGCTGGTGCGTTCGCGCAGGCCGAGCGAATAGAGGAGTTCAAGCCCATCCTCGACCTCGAACCGTGAATCGGAGGCATAGGAGATGCGGAGGGTGTCGCCGATGCCGTTCGCGAGGAGCGTGCCGAGCGCGACGACGCTGCGGATGCAGCCGGTCTCCTTGGGCCCGGCGTGGGTAACGCCGAGGTGGAGAGGGTGGTCGAACCGCTTGCTGATCTCGTTGTAGGCATCGACCACGGTGGGGACGTCCATCGACTTGGCGCTGATGGTGATGTCGTGGAAGTCCTGCTCGTAGAAGATGTCGAGGTATTCCTCGAGCTTGGTGATCATGATGGCGAGGAGGTAGCCGCGCTTGTGCTCGGAGAAGAACGCGCCGAGTTCCTTGAGGCGCTTCTGCTTGCCCTTGCGCTCGATGATGGAGCCCTCGTTGACGCCGATGCGGATGGGGATGCCGCGGCCGCCGGGTTGTCCGCCGCCGGGGGCGGCCTTGCAGGCCTTGATGACCTCGGTCACCTGGTCCTTGTCCTGGATGTTGCCGGGGTTGAGGCGGATCTTGTGGACGCCGGCCTCGATGGCTTCGAGGGCGCGTTTGAAGTGAAAGTGGACATCGGCGACGATGGGGACGCGGACCTGGGGGAGGATGTGGCGGAGGGCGTCGGTGTCCTTCTTCTCCGGGACGGCGACGCGGACGATGTCGGCGCCGGCGGCGGTGAGGCGGTTGATCTCCGCGACGCACTTGTCGATTTCGTAGGTGTACCCCGTGGTCATGGTCTGGACGGAGACGGGTGCGGGGGTGGTGGTTCCGTGGCCGCCGCCGATGCGGACATAGCCGACACGATCATCACCGAGCACAACCTGGCGCGTAGGGCGGCGGGGGAGCATGGCAGATGATAGGGAAAGGGCGGACAAAACGACACGAGCCCCGCCGGGGATGCCGGCGGGGCTCGTGGGATGCGATCAGGTCATCGAACCATCGACAAGTGGATTACTTGTAGAAGTTCGTGGTCTCGCTCTTGATGAGCGGGACGGTGATCTCGGTGCTGCTGGCCTCGGCCCGGAAGGAGACCTGGCCCTCACCGGTGGACTTGATGACGATGGTGTAGACGCGCGTCTCCTTGGGAGCAAGAACCGGGATGACCGGGAAGGAGATGGCCATGCCGTTCGCGGTGCCGGCGCCGGTCGGACCGGAGGCGGAGACGAACTGCATGTTCTTGTCCATGGTGCAGGCGAGCTTGACGTTGGTCAGGTTCGCGAAGCCCTGGTTGGTGACGCGGAGGGTGTAGGTGACGTTGTCGCCCACGAGAACGGGATCCGGATCATCCACGCCGTCGAGGAGGAGGGCGGGGATACCGATCACGTTCGTCGAGCAGGTGGTGCTGACGGGCTGGGCGCACTGGCAGGTCGCGGTGCCGGTGATGGCGACCGCGGTCATACCGGAGGGCTTGATCATGAAGGAGACGGTCTTGTTCCCGCCCGCGGCGAGGTTGCCGACGTTCCAGACGATCGAACCGCCGGACATGGCGCCGCCCTCGGTGGCGGAGACAAAGGTCGCGCCCGAGGGAACGGGGACGCTGACCTGCGTGCTGCAGGCGGCGTCACCCTTGTTGGAGACGGTCAGATCAAAGCGAGCGTCGCGCCCGAGGATGACCCGCTCGGCGCCGGCCTTGCAGGTGATCTCGAGAACGGGCTGCTTGACCACGGTGCTGACGGTGTTCGACTCGGCGGAGAGGCCGCCGGCGGCCATGACGCTGGCCTTGTTGTCGAACTTGCCCGTCTTGCCGGCCTTGAGGGCCACGGCCTGGGTCTTGCTCTCGCCGGGGCCGAGGTTGCCCATGGCGATCTCGATCATCTGCTTGCCGTCGGCGGTGGTGAGGCCGGCGGGGAGGTTGTCCTTGACGACGACGTTCTCCGCCATGCCGCTGCCGGGGTTGGTGACCTTGACGGTCATCTCGATGGGCGTGCAGTTGAGGATCGACTCGGGGGTGATGCCCTTGACGATCTCGATCTTGGGCTCAACGACGTTGGTCGCGGCGCACATCGCGTTGTTGTACGCGACGCCGATGCAGTTGCTGCTCACGCCGACCTTGTCGGCCTTGCCCGTGACCTTGATGATCGAGGTCTTGCAGGGGCCGAGTTCGCCGAGGTTCCACATGGCGCTGCCATCGGCGGCGGCGGTGGAGGCGGGGACCGAGCCCGTCATCGCAAGGTTGGTCAGGTTCTTGTTGCTGACCATGACGTTCTGGAGCGTGCCCTGCGTGATGTTGGTGACGTGGATCTCGTAGGTGTAGGGCTGGCCGAGCCGCACGGAGGCGGGGAGGACCTGGTTGACGAGGATGGCGCTGCTGGCCGCATCACCCGAGGGGAAGAAGGCGGTGCTGAGGTTCCAGCCCGCACCCACGCCGGGGCGGTAGGTGGCGCAGTTGCCGGTCGCCTTGGGCTCGACCTTGGCGGCGGGGGCCGCGGCCTTGGGGGCCGGGGCGGGCTGCTGCTGCTGCTGCTGGTCGGCGTTGCAGCCAGCCAGCGCGGCGAGCGTGCCCGCGGTGAGACAGATATTCCAAACGGTGCGCATGGTCATTGGGAAGGACTCCTCTTTTCGATTGCAGGGGCCGGTCATTGCACGGCCCGGACTCGGGGAGATTCAGAAGACTCAAATGCCGCCGGCTTCCCCATCAATCAGCCGCGGCGTGTCAGTGCGATAGGCGTATCCGAAGAACAGAGCGTGACGAATCGTGCTGTGAGCGTGCGTGGATTCCGAAAGCGACTGGCCGGAGGCAGGACTCTGCCTTTGGGCTCGGCAAGTTGGCATGCACCAACAAGGGATTCCCGCGACTGATAATAGCGAGGTTGCTGCTGATGGCGATTCCGCACCCACAAATCCGCACAGGATCTCGGGTGGTTTGCCCATGTTTTTGGTTTGTGTTTGGATCAATCGGCAATTGCTGCGCGAGAAGATTGTTCGCGCGGGCGCGCCGGGTCGGGGCCTTGGCGTCGCTCTGGGGTGGATGATGTTGCTGAACAACACGAGCCTGGCGGACCCCTCGCAGGAGGCGTGGTTGCTCGAGCTTCGCCGTCGGGCGGCGGTGGCGCGGCGGGAGCTCTCGGCGTGCCAGTGGTGTGCGCTGCGGTGTGGTGCGGATCGGACGGCAGGGACACGGGGGCCGTGCGGCGCAGGGGCGGAGACCTTCTCGTTCAAGCGCCATGTGAGTTTCGCGGAAGAGATTGAACTGCTGCCGAGCTACATGGTGTATCTCGCGGGGTGCAACCTGCGGTGTGCCTTCTGCGTGCAGGCCCCGGCGTGCTTTGACCCCTCGCGGGGGTTGCCGGTAGCGAGCAGTGCGCTGGCGGAGGAGTTGATCGGGGTGGTGGCGCGCGGGGCGCGGACCATCAACCTGCTTGGGGGCGAGCCGAGCATTCACCTGCACACGATCCTTGAGATCACGGTGAGCGCGGCGGAGCGCGGGGTGCGCCTGCCGCTGGTGCTCAACAGCAACTTCTACATGACGCCGCACGCGCTCGACCTGCTTGAGGGCGTGGTGGAGATCTACCTGGCGGATCTGAAGTTCGGGAACGACGACTGCGCCATGAGTGTGGCGGGGGTGCCCGGGTACACCGGGGTGGTGCGCGAAAACCTGAAGCGGGCGGAGGGGCGGGGCGGGTTGCTGGTGCGACACCTTTTGATGCCGGGCCATGTGGAGTGCTGCCTGCGTCCGACGGCGGAATGGGTGGCGGCGAACCTGCCGGGGGCTCGGTTCTCGCTGATGACGGGGTATGTGCCGGCGTATCGGGCGGCGCGAGGAGGAGCGGGGGAACTCGGCCGGGTGGCGGACGATGAAGAACTTGAGCGTGGCGCGGCGCTGGTTTGTGGGCTCGGGCTGCGCGGGGAGGGGCCATGAGCGCGAACATCGGGCTGCCGCTGCCGGGGACGGACCGTTCTGGGGCGCGGCTGCCAATCGAGATCCGGATCGACCGCCGGGGGAGGGTCTACTTCCACGACCTGCCGCCCGACGCGCTTGGGCTGGCGCAGGCCCTTGATCCGGAGAATGCAGAGATGCGGCAGCGGGTGGCGCTGGCCGAGGCCTTCCTTGATGGGGACAGTGGAACCACGCCGGTGAGAACAGCATGACGAACATTGCGACCAACGGTGTGCGGCCGGAGCAGGGCGCGCGAAAGCCCGCAGCGGCCGTGCATCACGCCGGACCCTCCCTCCATCCGGAGCGGGTGTCGCTCCCCGGGCACGTGCCCACGCTGCCCGGGGGCGACCCCGCTGCGGGGGCCGCCGGGGAGGGGGGGGAGGGGGCAGGGCCGGGGCCGTACTGCGGAGTGGATGAACTGGATCTGCTGATCCGGGCCCGGTATCCGGTGATCTACACGGTGAGCTGGGAGGAGGAGCGGGTGCAGCGGCACCTTGAGTTGATCGCGGCCCGGCGCGGGAAGTCGCTCTACACATGGTCGGTGACGACGGGCATGCAGCGGGTGGGGAACGCTTCGAAGGGGGCGAGCGCATCGGTGTGTGATCCGGTGGATGCACTGAGTGCCGTGATCGAGCACAAGGAACCGGCGATCTACCTCTTCAAGGACCTCAATGCGTTCTTGAAGCCCGGGTGTCCGGCCTGCCGGCCTGCGATCCGGCGGCTGCGCGAGGTGGCGCGAGCGCTGACGGATTCGTACAAGACGTTGGTGATCGTCTCGCCGTTGATGGAACTTGCGCCGGACCTTGAGAAGGACGTGACGGTGCTCGACTTTCCGCTGCCCCGGGGTGAGCATGTGGATGCGCTGCTCTCGAAGATCTGCGACGACGTGAAGGACAACCCGGCGTTTGAGGTGAACCTCAGTGCACGGGGGCGGGCGGCCCTGGTGCAGGCGGCTGGGGGTTTGACGCTGCAGGAGGCGGAGAACGTCTTCGCCAAGACCCTGGTGAATGACGGGCGGCTGACGGGGGAGGATGTGTCCACGGTCTTCGCGGAGAAGCAGCAGATCGTGCGCAAGAGCGGGCTGCTTGAGTACTACCCGGCGGACGAGGACCTCGATAAGGTCGGCGGGATGGCGGAGCTCAAGGGGTGGATCCGGAAACGTTCGGCGGCGTTCACCGACGAAGCGCGGGCCTTCGGCTTGCCGGCACCCAAGGGGATGCTGCTGGTGGGTGTGCAGGGCTGCGGCAAGAGTCTGTGCGCCAAGGCGGTGAGTCGCGAATGGAACATGCCGCTGCTGCGGTTTGACGTGGGGCGGATGTTCAGTTCGTTGGTGGGGTCATCTGAGGAGAACATCCGGCGGGCGATCCGCGTGGCGGAGAGCATCGCGCCGGTGGTGCTCTGGGTGGACGAAATCGACAAGGCGATGGCGGGTTCGCAGGGGTCGGCCCGGACCGACGGCGGCACGACAGCGCGGGTGATGAGCACGTTCCTGACATGGCTCAGCGAGAAGCAATCGCAGGTGTTCGTGGTCGCCACGGCGAACGACATCACGCAGCTCCCTCCGGAACTGCTGCGGAAGGGGCGGCTGGACGAGATCTTCTTTGTTGACCTGCCGAGCGCGGCGGAGCGGCGGCGGATTCTCGAGATCCATCTTTCGCGCCGCAAGCGCGATGTTGGCAAGTTCGACCTTGACGTCCTCGCGACAGGGGCGGAGGGGTTCAGCGGGGCGGAGATCGAGCAGGCGGTGATCTCCGCGATGTACGACGTGTTTGAACTTGGGCGCGACCTGACGACCGGCGACATCCTGAAGGCGTGCAGCGAGACGGTGCCGCTGTCGCGCACCATGAGCGAGCGGATCAACGGCCTTCGGGCCTGGGCGGAAGGACGGGCGCGTCCGGCGGCGCTGCCGGAGTCGCCCTTGGCCGCCGAATCGCCGTCGCGCCGGCGGCTGGAAGCGTGAGTTCGCTGATGATGGACCAGAAAGCAAAGGAGCGGGCATGTCTTCTGTCATTGTGCTGACACCGATCGTGGTGGGGTCGTTTCCGATGATCGCTTCCGCGGCGGCGGCGGTTGCTGGATCGATGGGGTTTGCGGTGGCGGCGAGTGAGCGCGTGCGTGAGGGTGGCCGCGAAGGCGTGCGCGAGAGCCGGACGACGGTGGAGGCGGAAGTGCCCAACAGCGAGGTGTTGGAGGAGGAGGTGGGCGCAGGGCGAGCGATCATGATCAGCCAGGGGGGCGTGAACATCGAGTTCCGGCGCGACGCGCGGGGGCGGTGCAAGGTGTGTGCATCGGGCGATGCATCCAAGGCGGAGTTGAAGCGGCTGGCGGAAGATGCGGCAGGCCGATTGGTGCAGCAGTTTGCGTATCACAAACTGGCAACGGAACTGAAGGCGCGGGGGTTTGCGATCAGCCGCGAATCGGTGGGGGCGGATGATTCGATCCAGTTGCGGGTGCAGCAGGTGAACGCGTGAAGCGCGGAGGTGACCGATGAAGCGACCGACGTTCGATATCACGCTCGACAAACACGGGCGGATGACGGTGCATGTGAGCGGGTCTTCCGGGAAGGCCTGTGTGAAACTGGCTGACATGATCCGCGAGATCGTGGGGCGCGAGGAATCGCGCCGGCTCACGAGTGAATACCACGAGGGGGGCGCGGTCCGGATCGACGCGACCGCAGCGGTGCGCGAAGAGGCGTAAAGCGCGGGTCCCGCGCCTGGGAAGGTGCGGATGACGCTTGAAAAGGCCGAGCACGACATGGACTGCCCTTCCTGTACATTTGCGAACTCACCGATGATGCGGGCATGTGTGCGCTGCGGGTCGCGCCTCGATTTCTCGGGCGTCGCGGTCGAACCGGTGCGGCGGGGGCGGGGGATTGTCCCGGGCCGGGCGCGGCTCTTGTGGCGTCGGCGGTGGTCGGCGTTGGCACGGCTGGCGAGTGCGGCTGGCAAGGTGTGGGGTGAGCACGTTGCGCCGCATGCGGACACGCGCGCACTGGTCTTGACGCTCTTGCCGGGGCTTGGGCATGTGTGGCTGGGGCGGCCCCGGTTCGGGCTCGGGGTGCTTGCCCTTTGGCTTGTGCTGGTCACCGGTGCACTCGTGATGGTGGACTCGGAGCCCGGATGGTGGTTGTACCTCGGGGTGGTGGCGCTGCACGCGAACGTCTTCGCCGTCATGCTCGCGCGGGTCATACGGCATCTCTCGGTCTGGCGGCGAGCGCTGGCGGGCGTGGGGGTGTACGTGGGGCTGCAGCTTGGTCTTTATCTTCCCGTGTGGTTTGTGCTGACACGGTTTGCGGAGCCGTTCCCGGTGCGCGAGATCATGGCCCAGGATCCGGTGCGCTCTGGGGACACGGTGCTGATCTCCGGCCCCGCTTTGACGCCGTCGTCATATGCGCGGGGCGATCTGGTGCTGTATGGCGCGGCGGGCGGACACGCGATCGACCGCGTGCTGGCGTTGCCGGGGGATCAACTGGCGCAGCGCGAAGGAGTGTTGCTGCTGAACGGGCAGCCGCTGGCGGCCGCGCGACAGCCGATCGGCCGCGTCCGGAACTGGCCGGACTTCGCGATTCTGGTTCCTGAGGGGGAGGTCGGGATTCTGCCTTCGACGCTTCGCCATCGTGCGGTGGGCCCAGACGCCGCGGCGTATCTGGCGGCGGCGCTCTCGGCGAACCTGTGTGTGCCCGAGGGCCGCATCCATGGCCTGGTCTTGGCACGGCTGCGGCCCTGGTCGCGAGCGGGGTTCATCGAAGAGGAGGATGAATGAAACGTCGATTCACTATGCTGGAGCCGGATCGGCCGGAGCCGGCCCAGGCCGCGGAGAACCGGCCGGCGGGCACAGCGGTCCGCGGCGGGGGGTATCACCTTGATGAAGCGCGGCGCGAGGAGCGGGTGGGCAAGCATGAGCGGGCCTTGGCGGCGTACACGCGTTGTCTGAAGGAGGACCGCGGGTGTGTGGCGGCGTGGGTGGGGCAGGTGCGGATGTTGGTGCACCTGCGCGAGCATGATGAGGGCGTGCTGTGGGCGGAGAAGGCGCTTGAGTTGATGAAGAACAACGGTGACCTGCT
>JBQTIJ010000155.1:0-11050 GCA_052388255.1 Phycisphaerales bacterium | reverse complement strand
GGTTCATCCCGGCGGGCCTTCTTCTTTTCGCCCCGCCGAGCTCGGCGAACACGACGCGTTCATCTCCACCTCCTTCAAGGGGACCTTCCTCGTGTGGCGGCTACCTTGGCTGGCAAAGCGAGGCAAGCGCTCCCGTGGTTCCCGGACGTGAAACTGGCGCGACCGCAACACAGGTGACAGTTCGACCCGCCGTCCAGAGGAGGGCAGTCGCGTCCGGCGACCGAAACGACCAACGGCCGCGACCGCTGTGGTCGATCGAGATCAAGTGATCGGGCAGAACCCTGTTCTCGGTCGTTTTCGCGATTTTGGTCCACCCCATCCTTGCAAGACCCGAATCATGGGTGTATCTTGGAGGTAACGAGGCGGTGCACTTGGAGTGCGCTGAGTCGTGTCTGTGGGGCAACGAGTTGGTCGATCGCGCCGGCGGGAGTTCTTCTCGTTTCGGAGATTGGCCGTTTTCTTTCCTGTTTTCAGGAGGTGTGCAGTGGGGAATTGGACCCGGAATCGGACCGTCTTTGGTGGCTTCGCCGGTCTCGCGGCGTTGTCACTCTTCTGTAGCGCGGGCTTTGCCCAGCAGGCCCAGGACGCCTGCGACGCCGCCGAGGAACTCGGCCCCGGTGATTACGTGCTCGACCTTACCCAGGCCACGAGCGAGTTCACCTATACCGGCATCTGCGGCGGCTCAGCCGCGAACGCCGACCTTTGGATCAAGTTTGTCGCGCCCGTGGCTGGCACGCTCAACGTCGCCACCTGCAACTCCCCCAACGCGACGGGCACCTTCCCCGACACCGTGCTCTCTTTGCACTCGGGCTGCAACCAGCCCGCCATCGTCTGCAATGACGATGCTTGCGGGTTCCGTTCTACGGTCGTCGCCGACCTCGCGGCCGGTCAGGAAGTCTTCATCCGCGCATCCAAGTTCGGCGCATCAGTCTCCTATGCCGATGCCCTCCTGACGATTTCCTTTGCCGAGACGGGCGGCGAGCCCCCCGCCAACGACCTGTGCAATGCGGCAACGGCCGCGAACGGGCCCGGCCTGTACGACTTCGATACCACCACGGCGACTCTTGACGGCACGGCGACCTGCTTCGCCAACACGGTCAAGGACGTCTGGTTCCAGTACACTCCGGCCGCCAGCGGCGCGGCGGTGTTCAGCACCTGCGGCGGCCTTGCTGGGTTCAACACGGTCATTTCCGTCTTCGATAGCTGCGGCGGCGTGCAGCTTGGCTGCAACAACGACGGCCCCGCCGCCTTCGGTTGCGGCACCGGTTCGCGGGTTGCGGTTTCCGGCACCGTTGCTGGCACGCCGGTCTGGGTTCGTGTCGCGGGTTCCGCGGCCGGTCAGTTCGGCGCCGGTCAGCTTGAAGTGACCGAGATCGAGGGCGGCATCCCGGGCGACCTCTGCACGGACGCCGTGGATGTCATGGGCCCCGGCTCCTATCCCTTCGACAACACGATCGTCGGCACGGAAGGCCCCAACGCCACCTGCGGTTTCGGCGGTGCGACCGGCGGTTCCGACGTCTTCTTTGACTACGTTCCCGCCATCAGCGGTGTCGCGATCGTGGATACCTGCGGCAGCTTCGACACCATCCTCCAGGCCTTCGACACCGACTGCAGCGGCGCACAAGTCGGCTGCAACGACGACTCCTGCGGTCTCTCCTCGAGCATGAGCTTCCAAGTGATCGCAGGCAACCACTACGCCATCCGGCTCTCCGGCTGGCAGGGCGCGACCGGCGCCGGCAACCTCAACATCAACGAACTCCCGCCCGTCGCCAACGACAACTGCTCGTCGGCCGCGGTCGCGGTGACCGGCTCGAATGGTTTCGACACCACCGGCTCCACCACTGAACTCGCCGCCTCCTGCGTCGGCAGCAACAACGACGTCTGGTTCACCTACACCACCGCTCGCGCTGGCTCGCTTGTGGTCGATACGTGCGGCTCAGCCATCGACACGGTCCTCACGGTGTACGACGCCTGCGGCGGCACCGAACTCCGCTGCAACGATGACGCCGGCGCGCTCTCGAACTGCGGCGGTACGCTGCAGTCGTCCATCTCTCTCCCCGTTGAGAATGAGCAGACCTTCTTTATCCGCGTTGCCGGGTTCGGGAACGCCAGCGGTGCTGGCAACCTGAATATCGACGTCGTCGATCCCCTCGTCTCCTGCATCACCCAGCCCGAGGGCTCCACGCCCGAAGACGAGGCCTGCGGCGACGATGTCAACGGCGGCTGCAACACCGCGGCCCAGTCGTTCTTCGATGTTTCCGCCGGTCAGACGACCATCTTCGGCAACTCCTTCTCCAACGAAGCCCTGCGTGACACAGACTGGTACCGCCTGCCCAACACCGGCGCGCTCCGCCTGAACGCCACGCTCCAGGCCGACTTCCCCGCCAACCTCATCATCGCCAACGTGACCACCTGCCCGGCCACCATCGTGCAGGTGATCGGCGCCCCGACGCGCTGCACCGACATCGCCACCTACATGGGCAACCTTGGCGAAGGCAGCTACGCCATCGTCATCGCCAACCAGGGCTTCGGTGGCTTCGATTGCGGCACGGTCAACAACTACGTCCTCACCATCGATGCCGTCGCGGTCGGTGCCTGCTGCACCGCCGAGGGCTGCTCAATCAAGAGTGGCGCAGAGTGTGCGGCGGTTGAAGGCACCTACCAGGGTGACGGTTCGGGTTGCGGCGGTTACAACGCCGCCGAAGAGTCCACCAACGCCTTCGACAGCATCGCTGGCTTCGGCAATCAGGGCCCCGCGGCTGACGATGTCAACATCACCGTTGACATCGGCTTCGACTTCCAGTTCTACGGCGAGACCTTCAGCCAGGTCGGCTTCTGCTCCAACGGCTTCCTCCAGTTCGGTGGCAACGCCGCCACCTTCGTCAACGGTGCCATCCCGAGCGCCGCGATCCCCAACAACGCCATCTACGGCCTCTGGGACGACCTGCTCCCCGGTGCAGGCGTTTGCTTCTACGCGACCTCGGGCGACGCCCCGACCCGCAAGTTCACGGCTGAGTGGAACGCCTGCCCGCAGTTCGGCGGTGGCGGTGGTCCCGTGACCTTCCAGATCGTGCTCTTCGAGGGCTCCAACGAGATCGAGCTCCGCTACGGCGATATCCCCGCCGACGTCGGCGGTGACTACACCATCGGCGTGGAGAACGCCGACGGCACCATCGCCAAGACGGTGGATTCGACCACCATCGGTGCCGGGCAGACCTCCCGCAAGTTCACCATCGCCAGCACCTGCGACGGTGGCGAACCCTGCAACATCGACTTCAACAACGACGGCATCGTTGAGCCGGGCGACCTGGACGACTTCATCACGGCTTTCTTCGCCGGCTGCTGATCCTCGGGTTCGCATCCTGTAAGTAGTTCATTCAAGAGGCCCGTCCCGATCTGGGGCGGGCCTCTTTTCGTTGGTACCCCCGGTCCCTTTGCGACAGCACGGTTCAGCGCCGAATGCGGTGAATGGTTGCGGTGTTGACAGTTCATGAGGTAGACTACCGAGGCGAGGGGAATCCCTCTTTGTGCTCGGAGGTCCGACCATGACAACCGACCAAGTCTCAAGCGGCCTTCCCAAGATCGACCTGCCCGAGATGCCGATCTCGGGCGACACGCTCGCGCGCAGGTTCGACGAGGTCTACCAGAATGCCCGCGGCGAGGCAGGGCGGGTTCCATGGGCAGACGGGCGGCCTTGCCCTCAGGTTGTCGCGTGGCTGAACACGGAGGCCCGGGTGCTGGTCCGGCCGGGGTGCCGCGCGGTGGTGGTCGGGTGCGGGCTGGGCGACGATGTGGTGGAGCTTGCCGACCGCGGGTATGACGTGCAGGGCTTTGATGTTTCGGCCACGGCGGTGCAGTGGGCGGCCCGGCGCCACCCCGCACATGCCGAGCGATTCCAGGTGGCGGACTTGCTCGCTCCTCCTTCGCGGCTGCTTGGTCGGTTCGATCTTGTGGTCGAGGTCTGCACGATCCAGTCGCTCGAGCCAGCCATGCGGCCTTCTGTCGCATCGGCCTTGGTACGGCTGCTTTGCCCGCGGGGGGTGCTGGTAGTCGTGGCGCGTGGGCGAGAACCATCGCAGCCGCTGTCGGCATGTGTCGGCCAGCCGTGGCCGCTGACGATTCAAGAGATTCTGGACCTGATGGCCGCACAGGGGCTTTCGCCCGTGCATGGACCGTGCGGGATCGAGGAGTGCTGGGACACGGAGAGCCCGCCCAACCGCCGTCTCTGCGGTGCGTTCATGCGGATGTAGATAGCCGAGCGGTAGTCAGGGGTGATTGGTCGGGGCTGGCTCGCTTCGGAATGCGAAGCGTCCGTTCTCGATCGTCCAGTCGTTACTGAAGAAGCCAGCGCAGACGAGGCCGGACTCGCCGCCACGGAGCAGCGCGTCATCGGCGATGACGAGATCAGGAATCCCGACACCCGAAACGAAGATGGGCATGCGTTCAGAAAGCCGCATCCCTGCGGGGCCCGTCCCGGCGATGACGCCGACGAACCGGCCAACCTCCGCCGATTTCGGATAGACCATCATGACGGATGATGTGCTCCCCTCGATTGCGCGATCGCCAACACTGACTCGGCCGCGGCGGATCTCGACAGGCGCGACTGCGAGGACGACCGAGTGGAGCGCGTTCATGTCGGCGTGCCCGTAGAGGATGATGTTGCGCCCGGCGTGCGCGACCTCGCCAGCGCGTACGCGGGTGTCGGTGACGATCTCGGCGGAGCCGTTGCCGCGGATGCGCCAGTTGTCGGCATCGAGGCGGGCCTTGGCGAGTGCCCAGGCGGACTCCTCCGGGGTGCCGGAGGTGCCGACAACCATCAGAAACCGCTGCCCGAACGCGCTCTTGAAGAGCCCCGCCCCTTGCGGGCCCTTGGTTGCGCGGATGAGCTCCGCCGCGTCTTTCGCGATCAGGGCCCAGCCAGCGGGGGAGCGTTCGAGGACCTTTTCTGACCCCGGCAAGCATGCCGGGATGACGATCGATGTGCCGTCGATGGTGATCGTGACCTCGCCCCCTTCGGTCGGAAGGAGGAGCGTGTCCGTCAGGAGCCGGAGTCGGGCCACGTTTGCCGTGATACCGGCGATGGTGCGGCTGCCTGCGTCGGCTGTCAGATCAACGGAGGATGGCGCGAGGGACTGTTGCTGCTGTTCGATGGTGGCCCAGGCGCGTGTGGCGCTCTGGCCGGGGTCCACTGTGGAGAAGCGGATGCGCTGGGTCTCGGTGAGGGGCGGGAGGCGGTGGCGGACGAAGGTCTCCGTGATTCCGGGCCATTCGAGGCAGTCCGCGCCCGCTCGAGGACCGTCCCACCAATGGCCAGCCCCCGGCTGCTCGTGGTAGCCGGGCTCAACACCGGCTTGCCTCAGCCGATCGCGCATCTCCCGGGCTTCGCGCACGGGTACGTTGTCGTCCGCATCGCCGTGGAGGATGAAGAGGCCGTGGTCGAGAAGGTTGCCGGTCAAGAGCGCGGTGTCGCTGCCGTTGGCCGCGTCGCGGAGAATCCTGCCGGGCTCGGTTGCCGGCTCGGTGCGGGGGCCGGCGGAGTAGGTCCAGAATGAGCACCACCCTGCGCTCGGCGCAAGGGCCGCGAATCGGCCGGGGTGCGTAGCGCCAAGATTCCAGGTGCCGTGGCCGCCCATCGAGTGCCCAGTGAGATAGACGCGGGTCGGGTCGATCCGCCACTCTGTTGAAGCGTGCTCGAGGACCTCGATGGCATCGTTGCGGCCCCAGTCCTCCCAATCGAACCCGAAGGGCCGTCGGTTGGTGGGGCAAACCGTGACGGCCCAGGGCTTGGGCGCGTGGGCATCCGCTTGGCTTGTGGCTTCGACGCTTGCGCCGTGCAGACTCATGATCAGGGCGGGGGGCCCATTGGGCGGAATTGGCGTTGTGTGAGGGGCCACGGGCGGGACGACCGCGTAGTACTGAACGCTGCCATCGATCCCGCTGATGAAGGTTCGAACCGAGGTCTGCGTTTCCGACCGGCGGCGAAGGTCGAACGAAGTCTCATGAATGGCCTTTGCAGACATCGCACCCGCGCCGGCTGAGAGCGTGTCAAGCACCCGAACGATGAGGCGGAGCGCACCGTCGGTCTTCGCGATCTCCGGGAGGGTCAAGGGGACTTTGCGGGAGGCGAGCGGAGCGAGTTCGATCGGGGTTCGCGTGGTCCCTGTTCCGCCCGCGGTTCCTACCTCGATTGTCGCTGTGCGCCAAGTGGTTGAGGCGTTGGTCACGAGCACGCCCGCGAGCAGGCCCGTGGTCCGGTCACCAACTACATCCGGAAGCGTGGCGTCAAGGTTCTCAACGAAGACGGGTGCTGGCGGCACAACCAACCGGGCCCGAACGCGCCCGCGGCCCGCGCCAAAGAGCAGCGTGTTCCTGCCCTTCTGGAACGCAACGGGAGTGCGGACGGTGCCGGAGGCGTAAGGATCGCCGCCCCGGGGTTCGCCGTTTACATAGACGCCCGAATGGCCCTCCGCATGAAGGAGAAGCACCTCCGCCTCCGGGGCTTCATGGGTAACAAAGAGGTACCCGCCGCGGGCGATCGAGGGCCCTTCGAACCACCCATCGCGGTTGGCTTCGAGGAGCTTCCATGTGCTTTCGCCGACGGTGTCGCCCTCTTGCGGCACGACAAACGAACCGGCCACGATCGCCGCCTCGATGGGATCACTCCGCAGCAGGGTGCGCCCGGAACGGGTAACACCGCTGATGCCGAGGGCGCGACGGAGTTCCGCCGGTTCTTGGGCCGGAGCGACAAGGGCAGAGGACGCTGGCACGCCGGCAAGAAGGAGCAAGGCGAGCGTGCCATGCGCGCGGGCGCAGCGGGGGCGCGGAGTGGGCTTGGGCGAGACGAAGGGGGCATTGAGCATGTCGGTCTCGGGCAGGAGCGGGAGCGTGGTGGCCGGGCCGCGCCCGGGTGGGGCGATTCTTGGCCCATCGCACCTCCCATGCCGTCGGTGAAACCGCCGCGCCACACCATCAGCCAATGGTGGTGCGCGCCGGTGATGCCCGAGGCCCGGCTGCCCGGGCACCCGGCGGCCGCGATTCAGCCCCCGCAAAGTGCGTAGAAGAACTTGGCCTCGACGATCTTGCCGTTGCGGACAGTGTAGACGCAGGTTTCGCTCATGTTCATGCGCTGGCCGGCCATGGGTCCATCGCCACAGGTGACATCCATGTTCATCTGACAGGCGAACTGCTCGCCGTTGAACTGCGGTTGGCCGCAGGAACAGGAATGCACGGTGTTGGTCTTGCACCAGTGCTCGCTCATCTTGACCAGGGCGGGCTTGCCCTCGGTGATGCGCTTGTAGGGGCTTCCGGGCATCTCCATCGCCTCCACATGGCGAGCGTCGTCTGCGTACAACTCGCGCAGGGCGTCGTCATGCTTGCCGACGGCGCAGAGTTCGACCAGCCGGTTGGCGCAAGCGATGGTGGCCGGGGACGTGGGGGAAGCGGGCATGGTGGGGGCGGATGACATCGGGAGACTCCAAGAAGGGGTGGGGGTCGTGATCTTCGATCCGAACCAAGTATACGGACTTTGATAGTGTTTGCAAGCGACTCCGTCCGAAATCTGTTCGAATTCTGTTCTTTTTGTCCCCAAACGCCTCTGTTGGCGTCAGAACCGGGTTTTTGTGCTCTTCAGATCGCTGGGCCGGGTTCGTAGGTCCGGTCGCAAAGCCGCAACGACAGAGGCGGACATTGCCGGTTCGCCTTCACCACAGCGTTTCGGGCCGCCTTACTCCTGCCTCAGCCATACGAGAGCGTCAGAACCTCACCGGCAAGATACCGGTCTGTCTCCGGTGCTTCCTCCTGGGAGATAACGGCGAAACCGTTGCGGATCAGGGCTCGGAGCGATGCTGTGTTGTCGGCCGAGATCTGCGCGAAGAGCGGACGGCGCGGGAATTCGATGAGGATGAGGGCGATCGCACGGGTGGCGATGCCGCGCGACCAGAACCCGCGGATCAGCCAGTAGCCGATGTAGTCCTTGCCATCGCGCGGGAAGATGTTGATCACGCCCGCAGTCCGTTCACCTTCGAGGATGATCCGAGGGACGACCGCATGGTCGGGCGGAATCGGCGGCTCGGACCCTGTGCCGCTGGAGCCGAGGATCTTCTGCCAGACGGATTCAAAGGTGGCGCGGTCGCGCGGCTTGGTGCCTGCGAGACGATTGCTCTCTGGGTCAAGCTGCATCTCAAAGAGCGCGGGGACATCCGCATGAACGACCGGACGGAGGCGCACGATCGGAGGGCCCGCCGGTCCATGACTTGGCAGTGGCTCAGGCCGCTCGGAGTTTGGGGGTTCGCAGGTCATTCGGCCTTGATCGTAAAGCCGCCGAGGTTGACCACCGACCGGCCGGGAAGGGTCAAGGTGGAACCCGGGTTGAGTGTGTAGGACTTCTCGCCTCCGGGGACGCTCTGCTGCAAGGTGAGCGGTTCGCCGCTGGTGTTGCGGATGGTCAGCCCGCTCTGACACGCGGCGAGGAGCGCCGTGGGGGCGAGGAGGGCGAGCAGGAGCACACGAGAGGCGCTGATGCGGGGGCGGTTGGTCATGACTGTTTCCGAGAATGGGCCGAACGGTTTGTCTTTGGTTTCATTCGACGCTGCGGCACGGGGGCTTCGAGGGCAGGGGGCTCCGGCTACGCCTTCAAACGCCCCGAAGGGGGAGGAGCGTTCCCTTTCGCTTCACGATGTTCTTGTAATCCCATTGGCGCATCAGAGATTTCTTGAGCCAGCGGGTCAGGTCCTTGGGGTTGATCTCGGTAGCGGAGGTGTACCGAGCCCCGGCGGACTTGAACTTGGTGTCGGGCGGCTCTGGGGGAAGGCCCGGTTCATCGAACGATTGACCGCTCCAGAAGAGCAGGCGGATGCACCCACCACCGCCGGCGATCCGGCTGAAGCCGACGATCGGGTTGCCATCAATGAACCAGACGGGGTGGCGGTGCCAGATCTTGCGTTCGGCATCGGGCGCTTTTGAAAACACGGCCTCGATGTGCTTCGCGAGTGCTCGGCAGATGGCCCGATCGCCCGCGGACAGATCGGCAAGGTACGCAAGGATGTCGGGTGGGAGTCTCATGCGCTGCGGAGTGTACCGCAGGCGCATGATGCTGTGGGTTCGCGCATCGAGAAGCGACCCATGAGCGATCATGGTCCGTGAGCGCTCTGCACGACCACGGCGGAGTTCTTGGCTCCGAAGGCGAGGGTGTTCACCATGAATGTTGTGTCAGATGGCACCTCCGGGCAACCGGCCCGCGCGTGGGGGGTGTAGTCGAGATGGCACTCAGGGTCGGGCGTATCGAGGTGCAGCGTTGTGGGAAGGTACCCCGCGTTCATGCACGCGAGCGTGCCGACGAGGGCCGCCAGGCCGCTCGCCCCTTGAGGGTGTCCGATCGCCCCTTTAATCGAGTGGCCCCTGAGGCGGGGCGCGTGTTGCCCGAAGGCGAGGGATACGGCCCGGGTTTCGAGGAGGTCGTTCAATGGGGTGCCGGTGCCGTGGTAATGGAGGACAGCGATCTCCTCGGGCACGAGGGCCGCATCCGCGATCGCCGCGCGCATGGCGCGGGCGGAGACCTCCATGGAGGGTTCGGGACGGACGCGGTGGAAGGCATCGCATGTTGCGGCGTGGCCGAGCAAGAACCCCTCGAAGGGGCCGCCGCGCCGCGCGACGGCGGCGGCATCCTCCAGTACCACGGCCCATGCACCCTCGCCAAGGACGAACCCGGTGCGCTCTGCGTCAAAGGGTCTTGAGGTCTCGGCTGGTGCCCGTCCCGAGGGCGGGCCATGGGCCACAACTCCGAGGAGTTCCATCCCGTGCAGTGTCTCCCAGCGGACGTGGGCATCGGCACCGACCACGACGATCGGCCCAGTCGCCTGCCCTGAGCGCAGGCGACCGAGGGCCACCCCGAGTGCATCGGTCGCCGATGCGCAGCCGGTTGAGATGCACCAACTGGGGCCGTGAAGACCGAGCCGGATAGAGAGTTCGCCCGCCAGGTTGCCGTGGGTCGCGTTGGTGATCGACCAGAGCGACCCGGCCCGCCCGGCGTGCATGGCGGCGACCTGATCGAGCGTGAAGTCGATGCCCCCGCCCCCGGTCCCGAGCAGCAGTGATGCTTCAGGATCCGCCGAACGCGCACCGTCGAGCAATCCCGCCGCGGCGAGGGCTTCGCGACAGGCAGCGAGGGCCATGGGGACGAGCCGCGGCACGCGGCGCACATCGCTCTCCGGGATCACGGCGCATGGGTCGAACTGATCCGGCCCAACAGCCGCGGCGACGGTGGAGCGAATGCGCGAGGAGGAGAAGGAGAGCGGGCGCACGCCCGAGAGGCCGGCGCGGAGGGCCGAAGCGAATACGGAGACGCCTGTGCCAAACGGTGTTACCGCGCCCATGCCCGTGATGGCGACCTGGCGCGGCATGTGTGAGCGTAGGGAATCGATGGGACGGCCCGATCGAAGGGTCGTACGATTCGTCCCTCTACGTTCTCAGTGGCATCTTGGAGAAGAACAAATGAACAAGTTGTGTCTCATCGCTCTTGCCGGGATCGCTGTTCTTGGGCTCGCCGGGTGCGCCAACTCCTCAAAGGATGAAGGGGCCGTGGCCGTCCATGATGAGGCGAACTGTGAGAAGGTCAAGCCGGGGGTGGTGACCACGGTGAACAAGTACTGCGCGGTTGTGCAGCGCGACCCGGTTGATCCCGTGCTGATCGCGGAGCACAAGGGACAGAAGGTCGGGTTCTGCTGCTCGCATTGCGTCGTCACCTGGAAAAAGATGACGGATGCGGAGAAGGACGCGTCGCTCGCGACCGCGATGAAGAAGAACTGACTTACCGGTATCGCCGCTTCTGACCGACCGCGCCCTCGGAACACACCATGCTCAACGCGATGCTGGCGGAGAGTTCGCTCCAGACCGCGAGCCCGTTCTGGCTCTACTCGATCTTCCTGCTGATGGTCTTTTGCGCCATCGGCATCGATCTCTTTGTGCTCAACCGTCGGCAGGCGGTGATGTCGATGCGCTCGGCGGTCACTTGGACCATGATCTGGATGGGGCTCGCTCTCGTCTTCAATGTCAT
>JBQTIJ010000154.1:0-16463 GCA_052388255.1 Phycisphaerales bacterium | reverse complement strand
GCTTCAACGAGGATCGGTTCTGGGAGAAGAACAACTGCATTCTGATGCACGGCGCCGGCCAGCCGCCGCGCGGCGTGCGCCGGCTGCTGCAACGCTTCAACCAGGAATTGAAACTGCCCATCATTTGCCTGCTCGATTGCGACCCGTGGGGGCACTACATCTACAGCGTCATCAAGCAGGGCTCGATCTCGCTGGCGTTCGAGTCGCAGCGCCTCGCCAGTCCCGCGGCGCGGTTCCTCGGCATCCGCGCCAAGGACTACGCCCAGTGCGGCCTGAGCGAGGCCGTCAAGATCGCCCTCACCGAGACCGACATCAAGCGCGCCAAGGAGATCGCCGCCTACCCCTGGTTTGAAGGCCACCGCGGCTGGCAGAAAGAGATCACCCGCATGCTCGACAACGGTTTCAAGATGGAAGTCGAGTCGCTCATCACCAAGAACATCAGTTACGTGACCGAGGAATACGTCCCCGCGCGGCTCAAAGCCCGCGACTGGCTCGAATAGGCCAAAGGCCGCGACGAGTGCCCGTCTACCCCCCAGCCGGCTCGAGGGTGTGAGCGCCATCGGCCCCGTGCCATCCTCGAGGCCGGCTCGGTCAAGGCCTTGACAGGCCCTCGCGACAGTGACCTGCGCCACCCCACTCTCACCGACCCCTTTTCCGCCGCAACCCTGTTGACGCGCCAAGCGCAACCTTGGACCGCGTTCCCTATCCTTCCCGTTCATCCCTGATCGGCACACTTCACCGCTGCGCGGCCGCACCGTCTCGACCCACTCATGTCCACCAAGAAGAACCCGTTCCTTCGATTCCTGGTCCCCGTCGTGATCCTCGCCGGAGCCGTCGGCATCTTCTTTGCCGTCGCCCGGAACACCGGCAACCAGTCCGCGCCAGGCACCCCCGGTGCGGCCTCACCCCCGGCGGGGGCCCAGCCCGCGCCGTCGGGCACCGGTGCGAACACCACCCTGGCCCAGCCGAACGGCCAGCTCAAAGCGGACGGGAACACTGGCCAAGCGCCCCCAGCCGCGTCGGCTGCGGCAAGCGCCCCCGTGGTGCTGCGGGTGGTCACTTGGCCGACCGACGCGGCGGTCAAGAACTTCCAGCCCCTCGGTTCCACCGTCGATGATGCCGCCGACGGCGCATTCCGCATGCAGGTGGAGTTTTCGCAGAGCGGCGCGGGCATCGCATCCCTCAAACTCGCCAACCACCGGATCGGCATCGAGGCCGCCGCCCCGCCCGAGGTCCTGCAGCAGGAATCGCGCAAGCAGGTTCCGCTCTATCAGGACAAGGTGCAGGTCGCCGTCAACGAACACGCACTCGTGCCCTTCGCCCTGCTGAGCGTCTCGATCAATGGAACCCGCGTTGGGCTCTTCGAGTCCGATGCCGGCCCATCTGGCGGCAACGGGCCTGGGGCGAGTTTGAGGCCATGATCGCCGACGAGACCGGTCGGGCCGTGGCTCGGGTGGTCCGGACCTTCACGCTTGCCCCGGGGTCCTACGACCTCGCCATCACGCAGCGGCTGGAGAACCTGACCGCGACACCCATGAACGTCGCGTGGTATCAACTTGGCCCGACCGATCTTCCCGCAGGCATCATCCGATATGGCGGCGATGTGCGGCGGCTGCGCATCGGCTATCTCGGGCCCGCATCCCTCGACCCGCTTCAGCAGGTCGTCATGGCCGACACCCGCTATCTCATCCCCCGCGCGACCCTTGTGGATGCCGCGGCGTGGGACCCCGGCCAGGGGCTGCATCAATGGAAGCAGAAGGATGTCTGGCCCGACACCGGCGGTCAGGAGGACGGCCTCACGCTCTCTTGGTTTGGCTTCACCAACCGCTACTTCGCCATCGGGGTGCACCCACCGGCCCGCTCGCGCGTCGGCGCCGATGCAAAGCCCATCGCCGATAAACTCTTCCGAGAGGTCGAGCGGGTCGAACGGGTCGTGCTTGACATGATCGGCGACCCCGCCGCCGACGGCGGAACGACCAACCACGATGCTGTCCTCGGCCTTGCGATGCAGGGGACAACCATGGTCGTTCCGGCCAACGGAGCCGCGGAACAGACCGTCGGCGTCAACGCCGGCCCCATCTCCTCCCGCGCGACCGACAGCACACCCCTCACCGCATCCCTGAACCTCCGCGACCTGGTGCTCTTTACCTTCGGCGGCCCTTGCGGCTTCTGTACCTTCCAGTTCCTTGCGCATTTCCTGCACAGCTTCCTCGCCATCCTGCACGACTACGTGCTCTTCGATTGGGCCCTTGGCATCATCGTCCTGGTCGTCTGTGTGCGCACCGTTCTCCATCCGGTCACGCGCTGGTCCCAGGTCTCGCTCTCACGCTTCAGCAAGCAGATGTCCGCCCTCGCCCCAAAGCAGGCCAAGCTCAAGGAGAAGTTCGGGCACGATCCACAGAAGTTCCGCGAGGAAGTCTCGAAACTCATGCGCGAGGAGAACGTGAACTACGCGGGGGCGCTCGGCTGCCTCCCCATGTTCCTCCAGACCCCCGTCTGGATCGCCCTCTCCGCGATGATCTTCTTCAACTTTGATCTGCGCCACGCCGGCGCGTTCTTCGGCGTCTTTCAGGCCATGGGAGGTTGGTCCTTCCTTGGTGACCTCTCCGAACCCGACAAGTTCATTCCCTTCGGAACCTCCTTCCGCATCCCCCTCCTCTCCGGGCTCATGGGGCCGATCGAGGGCCTCAACATCCTGCCCCTTCTGCTCGGGGTCGTCTTCTTCATCCAGCAGAAGTACCTCACCCCTCCCACCACCACCCAGTTGACGCCCGAGCAAGAACAGCAGCAGAAGATCATGAAGGTCATGATGGTCGTCATGTTCCCGGTCATGATGTACAACGCACCCGCCGCCCTCGCCCTGTACTTCATGGCCAACTCAACGCTCGGCATCCTCGAATCGCGCTGGATCAGAAAGAGCATCGACAGCGCGCCCGCTCCCGTCCCGGAGACGACCCGCACAGTCCGCCAATCCGGTCGGGCCAGCGGTCCGGCCCCTCGACCCACCGGCTTCATGGCCCGCATCCGCGCCGCCCTCGAAGAAGCCCAGCGCCGTGCCGACACCCAGAAGAAGGGCCGGTCACGCTGAGTCCAACCCCCCCTGCTCCCCTACCCCCCCGCCAGGCCTCTGGACTGGGTCAGAGAGCACGGGTTCAATTGCCGCCGCATCTGACCGCTCCAAAGGACTTTCATGCGCCACCGCGCCCTTGTCGCCCTGTTCTCCATTCTGATCAGCGCGGCGGCCCTCCCGGCTCAGGATGAAGGTGCTCCCCCGCGCCGCAGTGATCCACGGATCGATCCCGAGACCGGCCGCGCCCTCGCCAACTACCCCCACCCGCGGCACTTTGATCACCGCCACATGCGCCTTGAGATGTCCATCGCGGACATCGCCGTCAAGGAGTTCAGCGCCACCCAGACCCTCCGCGTCGCCGCCGTCGGCTCCGCTCGTTCCACGCTTGTCCTTGACGCCCGTTCAACCATCGCGGTCCAGTCCATCACTCTGAACGGCGCCCCTGCCTTCTTCACCCACGCCGATGCGCGACTCACTGTTACGCTTCCTCAACCAGCCCTCCCGGATCAAGAGGTCTCGCTCGTCATCACGTACACCGCCAAAGACCCCTTTGGTGAGGGCGTCGGCCTCAACTGGTTCAAGGGCAAGGGCACCGAGGGAAGCGCCCCGCCCGTGATCTTCAGCCAGGGCGAGGCCAACTGGAACTCCTATTGGTTCCCCTGCCACGACTTTCCCAACGAGAAACTCGCGACCGAGATCATCGTGGATGTCGCCTCGGAGTTTGAGGTGGTCTCCAACGGCCGCCTGGTCTCAAAGTCCGCGCTCCCCGGCACGGGCGACGCCCCAGCCCGGACCCGCTGGCACTGGAGCCAAGACAAGCCCCACAGCAACTACCTCGTCATGCTCGCGATCAGCAAGTGGGACGTCGTCGATCTCGGCGGGCCCTCCTCGGCCCGCCCCGGCATGCCCATCACCATCTACGGCCGCGTCGGCACCGCCGAAACACTCCGCAAAGTCTTTGCCAACACCCCCGCCATGGTCGCTCACTTTGAGAAACTCTTCGACGAGCCCTATCCCTGGGACAAATACGCCCAGGTCCTCGTCCGTGGCTTTCGCTGGGGCGGCATGGAGAACACCAGCGCCACCATCCTCATCGATTCGGTCGGCGGTGGCGAGGCCGGTGGGCTCGATGATCTCATCAGTCACGAACTCGCCCACCAGTGGTTCGGCAACCTCGTCACTTGCAACTCGTGGGAACACCTCTGGCTCAACGAGGGTTGGGCCACCCTCTCCGAAGCACTCTGGGAAGAGCACGCCCGCGGGCCCGAGGCCTACGCCCGCGTCATCCGTCGCTCCCTCGAAAAGCAGCAGCGCACCAACCGGGGCTCCGCCCCCGCCGCCATCCCGATGGTCAGCAACCTCTGGAAGAATGCCGACGAGACCTTCGAGAAGACCGACGATGTCTATTCCAAGGGCGGCGTGATCCTCCACATGCTCCGCCGCCGGCTCGGCGACGAGGTCTTCTGGCGGGGCACGCGGCTGTACCTTGATCGCTTCAAGTTCGCCTGCGCGGAGACCGACGACTTCCGCAAAGTGATGGAGGAAGTCAGCGGCGAGTCCCTCCAGGCGTTCTTTGACCAATGGTGCCTGCGGCCCGGCATCCCCCGTCTCTCGGTCGCCTACGACTGGGACGCGACGACGAGTGAACTCATCATCGCGCTGGAGCAGACGCAGACCATCAACGCCGACAACCCCGCCTACGCCTTCGACCTTCCCTTCGTCTGCGCCCTCACTGAGGGCACATCGCCCGCATGCTCAATCCCCATGAACGCCCGCACCGCCCAGGCCCGCTTCAAGCTCCCCTCGCGCCCGACCCGCATCCGCATCGATCCAGATATGACCGTCGCCGCACAGTTCCGTGTGACCAAGCGCCTGCCCGCTGCGGAGAAGACTGAGCCCTCGACCGGCAACTGAACCACGCGCCCAGCGACTCCCTGACACTGTCTCACGTTCGCCGCCCCCGCATGCCTCGAACCCTCTCCAGCACCGCCGGCACCATGACCGTGGGGAACCTCTCCTGGGCGATGGTGCTGCGCCTTGCGCTCGACGGCGGATGGCGCCCCAAGGGCACCGAACCTCCGGACGACTTCTACGGCGAGGTGGAGGCCGATGGCTACACCACCCGCCAATGGAACCCGCGCAACTACTTCTCGCGTCGCGGCCAGCGCGTCACCGATGAGGACGCCGCCAGCATCGCCGAGGCCCTCTCGAACGCAATTCTCGACGTCCCCGATCACGACGCTGTCGCCCACAAACTCCTCTCCACGATCGACACCTCGCTCCTCGGGACGTTCCGCGTTCTTGATCGCCGCCACAAGATCAACCCCTTTGAGTTCTTCAGCGGTCCCAACAAGAAACGCCTCCGCCGTTTCATCCGTTTCTGCCAGGCCGGCGGCTTTCGCATCGTCTGAATCCGCATGCACGTGGGCGACACCATCGTCGCGCTCGCCTCCGGCTCATCCCCGGCCCCGCGCGCCCTGATCCGGCTCTCCGGCCCGCAGACCGCGGCTGCCCTTGCCGGCCTCGGCATCGTCAGCCCCCCCCCGGCCGGCGCCTGCTTCGCCCGCGTCCAGCTCGGCCCCGGGCGCGAACTCCCACTGCAGCTCATCACCTTCGCCGCCCCCCGTTCCTTCACCGGCGAAGCCGCGGCCGAACTCCTGCTCCCCGGCAACCAGGCCCTCGTGCAGTCCCTCCTCGCGGCGCTGGTGAACATCCCTGATGTCCGCCTTGCCCAGCCCGGCGAGTTCACCGCCCGGGCCCACTTCAACCGGCGACTCTCCCTTGACGATGCCCGCCTTATCGCTGATCTGATCGCCGCCCAGTCCGATGCGGAACTCGCCGCGGTCCGCGCCTCCGCCAGCACGCTCTCTGGGCAGACCTTCGCCGCTTGGGCCTCTGAACTCACCAACCTTCTCGCGCTCGTCGAGGCAGGCATTGATTTCTCGGATCAGGAAGACGTGGTCGCCATCTCAACGTCCGATCTCGACCTTCGTCTCGCCAACGTGGCCCGCCAGGTCGCCGACTACGCGGGCACGTCCCAAGGCACCGAGGCACGCGACGGCCGCGCCGACGTGCTCTTGTTCGGTGCGCCAAACGCCGGCAAGTCCACCCTCTTCAACGCCCTCCTCGGCCGCCGCCGCGCCGTGATGCACGATCATCCGGGCACCACCGTTGACCTTCTCCGCGAACCCCTCCCGCCGCCCTTGGAAGGGCTCGCACTCGTCGATTCCCCCGGGCTCGATCGAACCCCGGATGGTGAGCGCCTCCGAGCCACCGCGCTCAGGACGGCTGCCGTTGTTCTTTGGTGCGATGACCAGGGCCGATTCGATCCAGCCGATCGCCCGCGCTGCTCAGCGCCCGTCATCAACGTCGCCACCAAGGCCGACCGGCCTCGCCCCCCATCGACGGCGGATGTCACCCTCTGCGCTCTCGATGGAACCAACCTCGGCCGCCTCCGATTCCTGATCCGCGAGGCAGCCCGGACAACCAGCCCCTCCCCCCAAGGGCTCCTGCCGCGCCACCAGATCGCTCTGGCCGACTTCGCCGTTGCGCTCAGTCACGCCCGCCGTTCGCTTGCAGACCGGGCCGGTCAGGGTCCTGAACTCGCCGCAGCCGACCTGCGCGCATGCCTCACAGCCATCTCTCCGCTCACTGGGCGGGTCGAGACGGCAGATGTTCTGGGACGGATCTTCGGATCCTTCTGCATCGGAAAGTAGCCCGCCCACATATACTCATTCACCATGAACGCCGAGACCGCCGGCACCAGCACGCTCCCTCGCCCCCAGCAACCACCGCCGCGCGTGGACGAGTTGCCGCCTTTCAAAGTCATTCTCCACAACGACGACCACAACGACATGCTCTCGGTCATCATGGCCCTGATGGAGGTCGCCAAGGTCGCTGAACAGCAGGCCATGCAGGTCATGCTCGAGGCCCACCGTTCCGGCGTTGCGCTCGTCCGCGTCACCCACAAGGAACACGCGGAACTCATCGTCGATGGCCTCAAGTCCAAGAACCTGACCTCAACGATGGAAGCGGCCTGAACGCCCTTCCAGGTACCCGGTCCGCCCCCTCCAATTCGCTTTGACCCTTGTCAACCCCTCGCCGGTGCCGAGAACGCCGCAGGCCCCGTCATGACCGGTGCGCCGTCCCCAGTCTCCGACCTCCGCACGCACCGCATCTCCGCTGGGCGGTAACCACTTTGGCCGCCATTTTCCCAGCAGCGGTCTTCGCTGTCCACCGATCTTCCCCTCTGCCCCGGGGCACAACCCCCGTCGGGCGAAGGAGGTCGGCTATGCGTCTTCGACTTGGCGAAATCCTCATCAGCCGCGGCATCATCACGCCCGAGCAGTGCACCCGGATCCTCCAGGCACAGGCCAAGACGCACCGCCCATTTGGCGTGCTTGCCGAGGAACTCTTTGATGTCTCCCCCCGCGAGCTCCAGGAGGCCTGGGCCGAGCAGTACGAATGCGACGCTCCGCGCATCGACCCTCGGGCTGAGCGCATCGATACCAAAGCCACCGCCCTCCTGAATCGACGCCAGGCGTGGCAGTTTCGCCTCCTCCCAGTCCGGTTCGATGAGCGGGAGCTTCTCTGTTGCTCCACCCGCGCACACCTGCCGCGGGCCCTGAACTTCGCTTACCGCCACATGGGCCCGACCTGCTCCTTCGTCCTCTCTGACCCCGACCACCTTGGCGAAGCCCTCCAGAAGCACTACCCATGGATCGGCCCGGTCGAACTGCACGGGTGTGATCCTCAGCCGTTCGGTGCGGCCGCCACCGGCTGAGCCGTTCCCCAGCCCCAGGGCCTGGCTCGCCCAGAACCCTCGAAACAGAACACTGGCACAATGGGGAATCTGGGGTTATGCTCTCCTTATCGGGGTCTCCGCGTCTGAGTGTTTGTACTCATTCGCCGGAGATTTCCTAAGGAGAGAGCGATGCGGAATGGCACCAACTCGGCGGCATGGTTCGTGGTGTGCGCGGGCACAGCATTGGCGATCACCGGCGCTGGCGCGCGGGGTCAGAACATCATCGTCGGTCATTTCACCTCCGGCTGGAATGATCCAGGCGTCTTCGATGCGGGTGGGTTTGCCAACGACACCGGCATGCGCTCCGGGATGCTCTCGACCTCCTCCGGTCAGTTGATCCTGAACCTGAATGGTTCCGCATCAGAAGACGGGGACGCCAACCGTGACCGCTTCCGGGCCGGCATCACGTCCAGCCAGACGTTCACCCTCAACGGCCGGGCCGACCTCTCGATGCCGACGTTCTACTCCGGGGCCGTCGGGTTTCTGAACAATCTCGGGGGCGGCAACACCAACTTCGCCGTCGGTTCGATGACCGGCCGGGTGCAGCTCCATAGCGACCTGTCAGTAGCAGGGATGTTTAACGACGTCGTCTTCGACAGTGAGACGGTCGCCGCCGACCGCATCCGGCTCGGCCCCACCACGGCCCAGGCGACCCCCGCCGGAAGCAACGTCAACCTCTTCCGCTTCTTCAGGGCCGACAACGTCCCCGCATTGGCGGGTGCCCGCACCATCAACTACCGCATGACGGTGAACCTCACCATCGAGGGCGAAGCGGACCAGGGCTTCCTGCGCAACTCCGCCAACAACTCACAGGTCACCATCAACTTCAACCGCGGCCTCGACGAAGGGCTCTTCACCAGTCTCGCCGCCCGTCCGCAGGGACTCGCCACCAACAGCCGCGTCGCCGTCAACGCCATCGCCGCCCGCAACGGCTTTGATGTCAGGGGCACAACCACCACCATCGGCATCCTCGAACCCGGCCGCGTGATCGACCACGACACCTTCGGCGCCCGTCTCACCCAGCAGGGCTCGCCGATCTTGGTCACCGTCCCGCCCCAGGGGGTCGACGGCCGCAGCGAACACACCACCGCCGTGGCCTCGATCGCCGCGGGAGGAGCCGGCAGCACAGCCCAGATGGGGATCGCGCCCGAAGCCCGCATCATTTCGAACAACCTGGTCCTTGCCGGAACGCTCGCTGGCTTCGACCAACTCGTCATGGGCGGGGCCCGTGTCATCAACATGAGCGCCGGTGGCGGGACCGCCGCCACAGGCAACGCCACCGCCGACGGAATCGACTCGCGCCTGAACGCGAGCAACCGGATCTCGTTCGTCAAGTCCGCCGGCAACGCCGGTGGCCAGAACAACAACGACCAGACGCCCGGCGCCGGCATCACCAACGTGACGAACCCCGGCTTCACCTACAACGGCATCGTCGTCGGCGCTCTCAACAGAGACTTCACCCGCCGGGCCGATTTCTCCTCCATCAACAACGGCGTGCCCAACGCCCCGCAGAAGCCCGACATTGTGGCCCCTGGTGAGTACATCACCTCCGCCATCCCCGCCGACCTCAACAACGATGGCAACAGCGGCAACGACTTTGACAATCGCTTCACGGGCAGCGACTACAGATACAACACCGCCCTCGCCGCCGCCGCCGTCCCCACCCGAGAGTCCTCCACCGGCCCGGTGAACGGAACCTCCTTCGCCGCGCCGCACGTCACGGGCGTGGTCGCGCTCATGCAGTCCTACCGCGACCAACACCTCGTCGATACGCACGACTTCAACGCCGACGACAACCGCGTCCTCAAGGCCGTCCTTCTCAACGGTGCCCGCAACCGCGGCCTCATGCACCGTGACGGCACACTCTGGAATCAGGGCTTCTCGCCCGTGCTTTCAGGCGTTCCCACCGTCACCCGCTCGCTCGACAATGAACTCGGCGCCGGTATCGTGGACGCCCACCGCTCCCTGCAGATCTACAGCCAGCCCGAAGCCCGCAACGCCGACGACAACTCGCAGCAGAACTTCAAGATCACCCCCCAGGCCGGCACCGGCGGCCTCCAGCTCAGTTGGGACCGTGAGATGGTCAACCAGGCCACCGGCATGGGCTTCGAGAACGCAGGAACTGTCGACTACCTCCTCGGAGAGTTCGCCGCTGGCACCGAGATCAAGGCCACACTCTGCTTCAACTACGTTCCCCCCGCTGGCGCGGCCGCGGGGTTCCTCCCGCAACTCGAGCTCCGTTTCTACGCCGAAGGCCCGAGCGACTTCAACACCCCCGGCTTCGTCCCGAACCCCGGCGCAGATGATGAGGACACCCTGCTCTATCAGACCTTCTCCTCCAGCACCAATGTCAAGCAGTTCACCTTCAACCTTCCCGACATCGGCACCAGCGGCAACGGCTTCTACCTCCAGGTCCTGAATCTCTCGCAGATCGGCGGCTCGGTCACCTATGGCCTCGCCTTCGCCATCCCGACCCCCGGAGGCGTCGCTCTGTTCACGCTTCTTGGCGTGGTGTCGGTCCGCCGTCGCCGCCCCTGCTGATCCGCAAAGCCCGGCTCACCCGACATCGGCAAGGTCAAGCCACGCGCCGTGCGCGTTCAGCAGCCGCCTCCGCAGCAGCCGTTCCTCAGGACGCATGAGGGTCGGGCTGCGCGCGATCCACGCGAACGCATCGCGCCGCGCCAGCGTCAGCAGTTCAAGATCCCGGGGCAGATCCGCTACCCGGAAGGGCGGCATCCCCGCCTGACGCGTCCCCAGCACATCGCCAAAGCCGCGGATCTCAAGGTCCTTCTCCGCAAGCTGGAAGCCGTCGAGGGTCGTCGCCATCACCGCCAGCCGCCGCTCCGCCTCGGGCGTCACCGGCGCGCCGATGAGAATGCACGCCGAAGGGCGCGTCCCTCGCCCCACCCGCCCCCGAAGCTGGTGCAGCTGCGCAAGCCCGAACCGCTCCGCATGTTCGACCACCATCAGTGTCGCGTTCGGAACATCCACGCCGACCTCGATCACCGTCGTCGCCACCAGCGCATCCACTTCGCCCGCCCGGAACCGCGCCATCACCTCTTCTCGCGCCGCGTGCGGCATCTGCCCATGCAGCACCGCCAACCGCCGGCCCCGCAGCGGTCCGTCACGTAGCCGGTCGTGCAGTTCTGTCACGCTCGTCAGCGAACCAAACTCGTCGTCGGGGTTCTCCCCGACTGAGATCGCCGGTGCCACGATGTACGCTTGCTCCCCCTTGGTCAGTCGTTCATTCACCCACGGGTACACCTCGCCAACGACCCCCGGCGAGACCACGCGGGTCTTGATCGGCTTCCGCCCCGGCGGCAAAGCCCGGATCGACGAAACATCAAGGTCGCCAAAGAGCGTCAGCGCCAGCGTCCGCGGGATCGGCGTCGCCGTCATCACCAGCATGTGCGGCGACCGCCCGCCCCCCGCCTTCCCCCGCAGCCCCGCGCGCTGATGAACGCCGAACCGATGCTGCTCATCCACCACCGCCACGGCCAGCGACCGAAACGCAACGTCCTTGGTCAGGAGCGCATGCGTCCCCACCACAAGGTCCACCTCGCCCGACGCGAGCTTCGCCTTCACCTCCCGCCGGGCCGCGACCGTCCCGCTCCCGGAAAGCAACGCCACCCGCACCTCGGAGCCCTGCAGGGCCCGCGACAGCGTCCCAAAGTGCTGCTCGGCCAGCAACTCCGTGGGCGCCATGATCGCCCCCTGCATCCCGTTCGCCACCGCCATCAAGAGCGCGTACATCGCCACCACCGTCTTGCCCGAGCCCACATCCCCCTGGATCAGCCGGTTCGCCGGGCGGTCGCCGCGAAGGTCCGCCACCACCTCCTTGATCACGCCCTCCTGGTCCGGCGTGAACTCAAAGGGAAACCGCGCGCGGATGCGACGATCAAGCACCGCCCCCCACCGCAGCGCAGGCGCCTGCACGCCCCCCCCCGGCCCCCGTTCCTGTCGCTTGAGCGCCACGCCCAGTTGCAGCAGGAACAACTCGTCATAGGCCAGCCGCCTCCGTCCTGATTCCCACTGTTCCGGCGACTCCGGTGCATGGATCAACCCATACGCCCGCGCCAGCCCCGGCAGATCCGCCGTCAGCAGATGCTCCGCCCCAAAGTGATCCTCCACCCGCGGCAAGGCCCGTTCGAGCACCGCCCGAACAGCCGTTTCGATCTGCATTGAACCGCACGCCTCGCTCGCCGGATACACCGGCAGAAACCGGAGCCCCCGCGCGCCCGGCTCGTCCCCCTCAAGCGGAAGCACTTCCCAATTCGGGTTGCTCAACCGGACCACATACCCAAAGAGCGTGGCCTTCCCTTGCGCACGCAAACGCATCCCGGGGTGGATGCGGTCCTTCAATTACACCTGGTTGAACCACACCAGCATCGCGCTCCGCGTGCCATCGTTCAGCACCACCTCAAAGCGCCCCTTCGGGCCCGCCCGTGCCCCGCCCACCACCCGCGTCGCCCCCACCGTCCCCCGAAAGGACACAATCGCGCCCGGCACCACCTCGGCGATTTCCCCCTCCGCCTCCTGCCGCTCATGCTTGATCGGCAGATACGCAAGCAACCCCCCCACCGTCCGCAGCCCCAACGTGACCAACCCCTTGCGAACCCGCGCGGGGATCTCCTTCACCTCCGCCAGGGGCGTATCGAGCGCCAGCACGGGGGGAGGAGTGGGCTCCGGCATGGCTCGCCGCTCAGGACCCCCGCTCGCCCGAACCCGTGGTCAGGAAGTGGGTGTCCTGCACCGGCACCACCTTCTCCAGAATGTGCTGAAGCACCGCCGCAGGGCTCCCCATCGCGTTCACCTCGGCGATCGACTCGTTCGGGTAGTGCTTCAGCACCGGGAACGTCTCGGCCTCGTAGACCTCCCAGCGCTTGCGGATGACTTCTTCCTTGGCGTCATCCACCCGGTTCTCTTTGATCGCGCGCCGTCGCAGCCGCTCGATCATCCGTTCCTTGTCCGGGCAGACAAGGTGAATCACCTGCAGCACCTTCAGGTGCTTGTCGAGGAGTTTCGCCTGGTTCACGTTCCGCGGAATGCCATCGAGCACCAACAGGTCCACGTGCGGCTTGTACTCGCTCAGCACCGTGCGCGCGTGCATGTTCTGGTGCCACATCTGGATCGTGGCATCATCTGGCACCAGCAACCCCTTGGACGAATACTCAGAGAACGTCCGTCCGAGGGTCGAACTCATGTCGAGCGTTCGGAAAACATCGCCGCAGGAGAGGTGATAGAACCCCGGCACCTGCCCGAGGATCTTGCCCTGGGTTCCCTTCCCCGCTCCGGGCGCGCCGAACAGCAGGATCGTGCGGAATCGACTGGGCATAAGCGTCCTCGATGTTGCCGGACCCGGATCGCAGCGGCAGGCAAATGTCCCGCCGAACAACAGGCGAAGATAAACCGCCCGATGCCCCTTGGCAAGCCCGCCCGCTCATATCGGCTTGTCTGACCCTCCAATCCGGTTCCCGAGACGCCCCCGGTCCCCCAACCCCCCCCCGCTCCTACCGCCGCGGCGACCGGGAATGAGCCCGCCCGCTCCTCGCCGTCTCACTCGGCTCCTTCCGCACAACCCTCGTCGCGTTCCACCCCTTCTCGCTCCGCACCGCGTCGTAGACGACCGCCACCCCGTCCTTCAAGACTCGGAACCCGTCCCCCTCGATCTTGCTGAAGTGCGTGAAGATGTCCTGCCCCTCTGGCCCCACGATAAAGCCAAACCCCTTGCGCGGGTCAAACCACTTCACCACGCCCTCGGCGCCGCTGATCTGATCACCAGTCTGCCCGGCCATGGCACGCCCTTCTACAGGTGAAACCACTCGCGGCGAGGCCCGCAGAAAGTGGTTCGCCCACTTCGTCAGAAGCCCGAACGGCCCGCCAGTCCTCGCGGCCCTTCGACTCACCTCCACGCGGGTGCATCGCGGGCGCACTGACGTTAGACCATACCGGATTCGTCCACCCGCGTTGCTCAGTTCCCCAAAGTCGGCGGAGCCCGGCGCCCACATCGAGCCCAATCGAAAAAGCGGGCCAACCCCTCGGTTGGCCCGCTTCAAAGTGACTCTTCGTCAGTCGAGCACGTGAACAACGCCATGTGAGCGTTTACACGCGCCCTCTATCCGTTCGCATGAAACTGCTTTCACATCGGGCCGTCGCGAGGGCCACCGTTCCCGCCACGACCGCCACGGTCACCGCCCCGGCCGCGGCCGCCGCCACCACCACCGCCGCGGTACCCGCCCCGGTCGCCACCACGGTCACCACCTCGATCGCCGCGGTAGCCGCCACCGCCGCCGCCTTCACCGCCACCCTCGCCACCCTCGCGGGCGGGGAAGGCCGCGGCTGAGGCCGTCAGTTCATCTGGTGACATGGCCGCCTTGGCCGAGAGCTTGATGCGGCCCGTGTCATCCACAAGGATGACCTTGACCTTCAGCGTGTCGCCGATCTTCACAACATCATGCACGGCCTTGACATACCCGGCCGCGAGTTCAGAGATATGGCACATGCCATCGGTCCCGGGAGCGAGCTCGATGAATGCGCCGAACTCCTTGGTGCTGACGACCTTGCCGGTGTAGACCGCGCCGACCTTGATCTCTTCGGTCAGGGCCTCGATCTCGTTCTTGCACTGGTCGATGGTGTCGCCGTTGGGGCTGGCGATCGTCACCGAGCCGTCGTCCTCGACCTCGATCGTGACGCCGTACTTCTCCTGGATCGCGCGGATCATCTTGCCGCCGGGGCCGATCAGCTTGCCGATCTTCTCGGGGTTGATCATGATGGTCACGAGCCGCGGCGCGAACTTGCTCACCTCGGCACGGGGCGCGGCGATGCAGCGCTCCATCAGATCGATGATCTCCAGCCGGCCGACCTTCGCCTGCGCAAGGACCCGCTCGATCTGCTCGACCGTGAGCCCGCGGGCCTTGAGGTCAAGCTGGATGCCGGTAATCCCCTCGCGCGTCCCCGAGACCTTGAAGTCCATATCGCCGAAGAAATCCTCCTCGCCGATGATGTCGGTGACGAAGACCTCGTTGTTGCCGTCGTCGTCCGTAAAGCGACCGACGCTGATGCCCGCGCACGTCGCCTTGATCGGCACGCCCGCGTCCATCAGGGCCAGGCACCCGCCGCAGACGCTCGCCATCGACGATGAGCCGTTGCTCTCGGTGATGTCGCTCACCACGCGGATGGTGTAGGGGAACTCATCAGGACCGGGCAGGATGCCCATGAGCGAGCGCTCCGCCAGCGCGCCGTGCCCGATCTCGCGCCGCCCCGGACCGGTGATGCGCTTGACCTCGCCCGTCGAGAAGGGCGGGAAGTTGTAGTGCAGCATGAACTTCTTGCTGTACTCCGGCAGCAGGCCGTCGATGATCTGCTCATCGCGACCCGTGCCGAGCGTGCATGAGACCAGCGACTGCGTCTCGCCCCGCTGGAAGAACGCCGACCCGTGGGTGCGGGCAAAGATCCCGACCTCGCACGTGATTTGGCGGATCTGCTTGTATGACCGACCGTCGGCCCGGACCTGCTTCTCAACAATCAGCCGGCGCGTGATCCGCTCTTCCAGCCGCTTGAAGGCGTCCTTGGCCATCATCCGCCGCTTCACGCTCTCCTGGTGGACGGCCACCGTCCCCGTCGCGTTCTCAGTAAAGTGCGTGTCCAGCAGTTTCTTGCGCAGCGCATCGACCGCCGCGTTCCGGTCGGCCTTGCCCACGATCTGCCGGGCCGCGATCATGTCGCGCTCGCACGTCGTGCGCACGAACGCCGTGATCTCGTCGCTCGGCAAGAACACGTCGCCCATCACCTTCGGGCGGCCGGCCTTCCCGGTAAGGTCCTTGATCAGCCCCAGCACCTCGCGAATC
Source organism: Phycisphaerales bacterium (assembly GCA_052388255.1). Taxonomy (GTDB): domain Bacteria; phylum Planctomycetota; class Phycisphaerae; order Phycisphaerales; family UBA1924; genus JAEUIX01. The sequence goes on along the minus strand of JBQTIJ010000154.1, from coordinate 742 downwards.
TGCTCGTAGCCGAACACGATCGCGCCGTGCACCGCCGAATCCTCCACCTGCGCAGCGCCCACTTCGATCATGTTCATGCCGTCGGCGTGGCCGCTCAGCACAAGATCAAGATCGGTGTACTCCATCTGCGTCGTCGTCGGGTTGATCACATACCGCGGCCCGTCGTCGGTGTGGATCCGGCCCACACGCACCGTCGCGATCGGCCCCTCGAAGGGCACATCGCTCAGCGCGAGCGCGGCCGAGGCCGCCGTCCCCGCGAGCACATCGCTGTCGTTCTCGCCGTCGTGGCTCATCACGAAGCACTGCACCAGCACCTCGTCAAAGTACCCATCCGGGAAAAGCGGCCGGATCGGGCGATCGATCATCCGCATGGTCAGGATTTCTTTCTCGTTCGGCGCACCCTCGCGCTTCCGGAACCCGCCGGGGAACTTGCCCGCGGCGGAGGTCTTCTCGCGATAGTCAACCGTGAGCCCGAGGAAGTCTGTCCCCGGGCGGGGAGCACCCCGCGTCACCGTCGCCAGCACCGTCGTGCCGCCGTAGGTCGCCATCACCGCCGCCCCGCACAGCTTCGCGACTTTGCCCGTCTCGAGCGTCAGCGTCCGCCCACCGATGTCCTTGGAAACAACAACGTGATTCATATCCGGCCCTCTTTTTTTTCGCCGCGCAAACAGAACCGATCCGGCGGCCGCCCACGCGGGCGACGCGGCCATGGGTGTGGATCGGAAGGCCTCCCGCGCCGATG
>JBQTIJ010000153.1:0-16077 GCA_052388255.1 Phycisphaerales bacterium | reverse complement strand
CGATCCGCCGATCGCGAAGATGGTGCCGCGGCTTCGAGCCGCGGCACCATCTTCGCGATCGGCGGATCGTTCCTGAACTTCGAGACCGACTTCGGCAACGCGATCCTTGTGGAAGTGGACCCGCGTACGAACTACCTCGCCAACATCTTCAGCGCCCAGGATGGGGACTTCACCCCCAACAGCAGCACGCAGAACAGCGACGGTGTGGATATCACCACGCTCAACCAGGTCGTCGGGATGACCTACGTCGGCAACACCCTTGTCATGACCGCGATCAACTATTCGGGCGATCGAGTGCTCGTCCAGTATTCGCCCAGTGCCACCAACGGGCCGACCGATCCACGCGTGCGTCGGCTTGATCGCGTCCCCATGGGCAACACCTTCTTCGGCCTTGCCGCCAACACCTCCGGCAACCCCATGGCGTCCGTTACGCTCTCAGACCCCACCGGCCCGCTCGAGCCCGGCGGCTTCATTCCCCCGGTCTTTGCCGCCATGGCCTATAGCGCTCAAGCCGCGAACTCCGTTGCCTTCGTCGGGATCATGAAGGAGAGGGTCGTCGCGTCATCGGCGGATGCCGCCGGCTGTGCCATGAGCGCGGAACTCAACGGAACCGATTTCCGCACGTCGATCGGCCAGTTTGTCAACCAGCGCATGGGCGTCAGCCAGGCCATTCGCAACTTTCGCGACAACCTTCCTCCGGGCCACCCCTGCGAGCGACCCGGGATCTAAACGGTTCTGCACCCCGCTTGGTTTGGGCGTGCAGATAGGCCAGTGTGTGATCCACCGTCTCCCGTGGCGGCGTCAGCTCTAAGGGGTTCTCCCGTAACTACTTGCGACACCGTCGCAAGCAGGCGTTTCGTGGAAAACTCAAGCCCACCCCTCCCCCTTGCAGGAGCGGGGACCTTCTGGTATTCTCAGGCACCTATGAGCACCACTCCCTCTGCCGCGGCCGGTCCTGCCCCTGATCTTCGCGAAGCCAAGATGCACGTCGCGCGGCCGACCGAGCCGGTGACGGCCACGATCTTCAAGAACGAAATCTGCATGTTCCGCAAGTCCGCAAGCACGGTGCGCGACATTCAGATCGATGTTTCGGGCACGCCCCTCGCGGGTGCATGCCAGCCCGGGCAGGCCCTGAGCGTGCTCGCCGACGAGCGCTCGGCGAACAACGGCATCGACCCCAAGACCGGCAAGCCGCACAAGGTGCGTCTGTACTCGTTCAGCCATCCGACCAAGGGCCACGACGGCAACGGAAATGTTGTCTCGGTGACCGTCAAGCGCACCATCGACGAGCACTGGGACGATCACAAACTCTTTGTCGGTGTGGCGAGTAACTGGCTTTGCGACCGTCAGCCGGGCGACAAGATCAAAGTCGCCGGGCCCAACGGCAAGAAGTTCATGCTCCCCAAGGACCCCAACAAGCATGACTTCGTCTTCGTCGCCACGGGCACGGGCATCGCGCCCTTCCGCGGCATGATCCAGGACCTCCTCGAGGCGAAGGTCAAGAGCCGGATCTTCCTGATCATGGGCGTGCCCTACAGCACCGACCTTCTTTACCACGACTGGATGCTCAGCAAGAGCAACGAGAACCCGAACTTCAGCTACATCACGGCCATCAGCCGCGAGCGCAACGGCAACTATGACCGCCTGTACGTGCAGGAGCGAATCCGCACCGAGCGCGACATGATGCTCCCGACGCTCGCCAACGACCGCACCCTGATCTACATGTGCGGCTTGGCCGGCATGGAACTCGGCGTCTTCCAGGAACTCGCGCTGAACCTCAACGGCTCGGCACTTGAGCGATACCTTGATGTCGATAAGGAATCCCTGCGGGATATCCGCCGCTGGAACCGCCAGATGATCCACAAGCAGGTCCGTCCCACCCACAACATCCTCATGGAAGTTTACGCCTGAGCCGAAGAAGCCAATCCCGGGCGAGCAGTCGCTGGGGATCTGCGGGCTTTGACGTTCCGGTTTCACGTCCGTACCGTCACGACTGATCCGAACACTGAAAGGGCTTCCTCATGGCACACGTTATCACTCAACCCTGTGAAGGTCCCGGCGGCAAGGTCGCGGCATGCACCGCCGTCTGCCCCGTGGACTGCATCCACCCCCGCAAGGACGAGGCCGACTTCGCCACCGTCACGCGGCTCTCCATCGACTCAGGCGCCTGCATCGATTGCGGCCTCTGCGTTGAGGAATGCCCCGTGAAGGCGATCTTCCCCGAGGCCAGCGTCCCCGGCGAGTGGAACAACTTCATCCAGCTCAACAAAGACTACTACGCCAGCCGCGGCTGATCGCCGGCGGATTGCTCGATCTGAATCTGACAAGGCCCGAGTGCTCAGCGCTCGGGCTTTTTCATGCGCACCCCGTTGAGGGCTCGTCGGGACGATGCCGAAGCGCCAGATGCCCGTGGAGCACCAAATCCAATCACGCCCGTGGTGGCGAGGGTGGCTCATTCAAGACGACCGCCAGTTTGGCGATCGTCTCCCGGGCGGAGGCGTCCACTGCGGCTTGGCTCCGCCGGATAGAGACCCAGATGGTCCAAGGAACGAAGGGTGCGCTGAGGGGGATGTACCACCACCACGTCGGCCACCAGCCGCGAGCGAAGTGGAAGTTCGCAAGGAATGAGTCGACCAGCACGACGCCCGGCCAGACAGTGAGCACCATCACCACTGCCTTGATCCAGGGCAGAAGTGGCTTGAGGGCGACGTCAAACACCAAACGCGTCCCCGCGCCATCCGAGGACGCACGGGCCGTCGCCAAGCCGTCAAAATACGACCCAAACGCCGCGAATCGAAAAACCCCTCCCGGGGCTGAACGCTCGAACCCCGCAAGCCGGCCACGCCTTGATTCGTTGTCCAAGCGGGAGAGGATCTCATCGGTGGTGAGCGGCGTCTGAACAGTCGGGAGCCCGCCGGGGGTGTTCCCGTTCGGCGTGGCGACCGTTTCAGCGATCGGTTCAGACTGCGGGCTGCTCATTCGGCGTTGCTCGCCTTGCGCGGTCGGGCTGTGCTCAGTGCCTCAAGTATTGCCTCTGGCGGCAGACTCCGCCAATCGGCTGAACGCCCCCGGTGCAGAACCTGTCGCGCTCCCAACGGGCACGGAAACTGCAAGTATGCTCGCAAGAGCCGATGAAACCGCCCGCGCCACAGAGTTCGTTGCGGATTGTCCACAGTGGTGATGCGCCCTTGCCCCGCGTGTCGCTCGGCGGCAACACTCCGGCCCCCGGCCCGAGCCGGGTCTCTCACCTGACCGGTGCTTTTCAGTTCCCTCCCCAAGTGAAGCCGGGCCATGACCCCCGCCGGAGCGCCGCTCCCCGCGCATTGACGGACGGTCCTCTCGCGGTCGCCCTTGAGCGTTCCGCCCGCTCGCCTCTCGAGCTCGTGCCCACTCTGCCCCCGCCACCTTCTCGCAGGTCCGCCCCCCCCGCCCCCCCCGCCCGCCGCCCCGCGGCCCGGCAATCGGCTCAAACGGGCCATATGGCCGTGGCGGGTGAGAATGTCGCTGCCTCGGCCCTCCCATACAACGATGCCCGCTGGGTGATGGCCGTTCGCACGGCCCAGATGGCCGAAGGAGGCCGGGCCGCGATCATCCCCCCACGCTCGCGCAGAGCCCTGTTGCGGCAGGCCAAGTCGATCGGGATCCGCGCGTTCGATGCGCACCTCATCATCGCCATCGTGCAGGATGCCATTCGCTCCGGCCGCGGAGCATTGAGCCGGGAGTCGCAAGCGTCGCTGGCGATGGTGGCTCCGGCGGGGCCGGTCACTGAGCCGGCGTTCCCCTGGCCCCTTGTGGTGGCCTCGCTCTTCATGGGCTTCATCATCTTCTCGACCGTCGCCGAGTGGATCACGGGCACGTTCCGCTGAGAGACCGGTGCGGTGGGAGACGAGGCCTCAACGTCGCGCTCGGGCGAACCGCGCCCGGTAGTCAATTACCCTGTATCCTGCTGCGGGGCGTCGGCGTTGACGCAAGAATCGCTCCCTATGCCAACAGCCGGCACCACCAACGCTCCCGCCCGCCCCCGCCAGCAATGCATCCACCCGGGGTGCGGTGCGACCTTCGGCATCGAGCAGACACTGACCTGCTGCCCCACCTGCGGGAACCTCCTTGATGTGGTCTATGACTCGTGGACGCTCCCCGGCGAGGGCTGGGGGTGGATCGAGCAGCGAAACGGCGTCTTTCGGCGGCGGCCGGATGATCGGGCCGCGCACCTTGATGCCAGCGGAGTCTGGCGCTTTCGCGAGTTGCTGCCCTTCTACCGAACGCTCGAGGACGTGGCGTCGATCGCCGAAGGGCGCACGATTCTGCAACGGGCCGACGCCCTCGGGCGGGCGATCGGGCTTGAGGTCGAGGGTGCGGGCGCCGGGCTCTATCTCCAGTACGAAGGGATGAATCCCTCGGGGAGTTTCAAGGACAACGGCATGACCGCGGCCTTCACCCACGCGCGAATGGTGGGGGCCCGTGTCGTCGCCTGTGCCTCGACCGGCAATACGAGCGCCAGCATGGCGCTCTATGCCTCGCTCACGGCCAGCGCGATGCAGGCGGTGATCTTCATCGGCGACGGCAAGATCGCCTTCGGCAAACTGAGCCAAGCGCTCGACTATGGAGCCCGCACGCTGCAGATCGCCGGTGACTTCGATGCCTGCCTGGCCCGCATCCGGCACATTGCTGAGAACGTGCCAGAGGCGGGGGTCTACCTCATGAACTCGGTGAACCCCTTCCGCCTTGAAGGGCAGAAGAGCGTCATGTTCCGCGTTCTTGAGGGGCTCGGGTGGGAAGTGCCCGACTGGATCGTCGTCCCCGGCGGCAACCTTGGCAACTGCTCGGCCTTCGGCAAGGCCTTCATGGAACTGCGGCGGCACGGGTTGATCAGCCGCGTGCCGCGATTGGCCGTGATCAACGCGCACGGCGCGCGCACGCTCGACCGGGTGTACAACGAGGCCCGCGTGCGGTGGAACGGCGGGGCCTACTTCACCGACGGCGGCGCGGCACGGGTTGATGCCGAGTACGCGCGGATGGACAGTGCCGGAGAACGGGCCAGAACCATCGCCTCAGCCATCGAGATCAACCGGCCGGTGAACCTCGCGAAGGCCCTCCGCGCGCTGGAGGTCATGGACGGCGGCACGGGCGATGGACGCGGCCCGGGCGGCGTGGTGCGGAGCGTCGATGACGACACCATCCGCGAGTACAAGGCGCTGGTGGGACGGCATGGCCTGGGATGCGAGCCGGCCTCGGCCGCGAGCGTGGCGGGGGCACACGCTCTGCTGCGGGAGGGGGTCATCTCGCCGCGCGAGCGCGTCGTCTGCATCCTCACCGGGCATGTGCTGAAGGACCCGGACGTGACGGTGGGCTACCACACGGCCGGCGGGCGATACGCCAACGCGCCGATCAAGGTTGGCGATGATCTTGACGCGATCCTGAAGGCGATGCGGCCCGAAGGTTGACGCTCAGGCCGGATCGGGCCGGGCCAGAAACTCGGGGCGCTCACCGCTGAGCACGCGCCAGACATCCCGCACCACCCACGACATATTGGCGTGAGCGAGCTCGGTCGCGCTTGCGATGTGCGGCGCGAGGTGAATGTTGGCGATATCGAGGAGCGGGTAAGTGCCGTCGAAGGGCTCGGGCTCGTGCACATCGAGCATGGCCGTCGCCTCGGGGTTCGCGATCATGAACTCCGCGAGGGCCATGTTCTCGATCACAAAGCCGCGGCTGGTGTTGATGAGCGTCACGTCGGGCTTGCAGCCGGCGAAGTCGCTCGCCTTGAGGAGGTCCCGGTTGGCGGCGCGGCCGTCAACGTGGATGGTCAAGATGTCGGCTTGCTGCATCAGTTCGGCCCGGGAGACCGGGATGCCCTCCGCGCGATCGGCGCTCGGGATCTCCACAAGGTCGTGGTACAGCACGCGCATGCCGAGAGCGCTGGCGACGCGGGCCACGCCTTTGCCGATTCGACCGAGGCCGAGGATACCGAGTGTCATCTCGCAGAGTTGGCGACGGCCCTTAAGTTCCTCGCGGGCTTCGCGCCAGCGCGGCGCGTCGATGAACTCCTGCAGAAAGGCCCGGGGCCGCACAACGTCGAGCATCAGCGCGAAGACATACTCGATCACCGCACGAGTGTTGGCATCCGGCGTATGGACCACCGCCACGTTGCGGGCGGCGCAGGCGGCAAGGTCCACATTGTCAAGCCCCACACCCGCCCGGCCCACCACGCGAAGGCGCGGGGCCTTCGCCAGCAGGTCGGGCGTGATCCGTGTGTAGGTGCGGATGACGAGCCCCTCGGCCTGACCGAGCAGGTCCTCGAACGCCGGGAGGTCGTCGTAACTGCACTTGCGGAGCTTGCAATGGTTCCCCAGCCAGCTCGCGGCGGCGGCGTCGAGGTGCTCCGTCTGGATGACGAGTTTCGAAGAGGCCGCCATAGGAGAAACATCGGCCCGAGATCGGGGAGGCCACAAGAACCGAGCGAGCCGGCGGCATCGGATCGTGCGGATTGGGTGGGTGGTCAGCCGCGCAACGATTGCGCGGAGGAGTTAGAAGGGGGGAAAGCGTGGGTCACTTCGACTGGTCGTCGCCGCTCTCGACAGCCGGCTCGATCACGCAGGACATTGGGCCCGCGCATTCGGCGATCAGCGGGTCCTTGCCGAAGCCGAAGACCTGCTCACACTTGAGTTCCGCGTGCTCACGGTGGGTGGTCATGCAGACGGCCCGTCCGTCGCGATCGACCGACTCGGCGAGCTTCTGGGCCTGCTCAGTGGTCATGCCGAAGAGGTCGCGGACCATCTTGATCACATAGGCGTAGGTGTGGTGCTGGTCGTCCAGCAGGACCACGTTCCAGAGCCAGGGGAGCTTGGGTTTGGTCGCCGGTCGAGCCGCGGGCGCGACGGCGGTCGTCGTGCGAGGTGCCTGCGGGTTGTCGGGCTGCGATTCCGTCATGGACGATCATACGCAGGGCCCCGGCAGGGGTCTGATCGAACAGAATACGGACCTCAAGTCTCTATGAAGTATGTATTGGGCACGGTCCCGAGGGTTTGTCCCTTCAGCAGGGAACGCCGCCCGCGGCGAGGGTGGCGGCATCCTGCCGTGTGTGCCGGATGATGCCGTCGAGCTCTGTCTGGGTCATCCATGGGAGGGCTTCGAGTTTGGCCCGGAGGGAAGCGGGAAGATCGCCCCCTTTGTGCTCATGGCGCGGGCGGCTCTTCCAGTAGCGGTGCATCCAGAGGTATTGCTCGGGCGCAAGCCGCACCAATGACTCGATACAGCGGCGGTAGCGCGCGGTGACATAGAACAGCGGGTCGGGCTGGTCCTGCCAATCCCGCGGCCGGATGACCTCCGGCACATGGATGGAATAGCGAAGGTCGCTCGTCTCCTCGCGCCGCGCGACGCCGCAGAGGATGGGGCAGTTGTACTGGATCGCGAGAAGCCCGATCGACTTGTACGCCGAGGCGAGCCGCCCGAAGAACGGCACGAAGACGCCCCGATCACCCGCGTTCTGGTCGCTCACAAAGGCCGGTGTCCCGTGGCGTGACATCAGGCCCGGAAGGTCCTCGCCCGCGCCAAACTTGTCGAGCAGGGTCATGCCGCGGGCGGCGCGGGAGGTGCGGACCCAGTCGTCCACGGGCTTGAGATCAAGCGGGCGGTAAAGCGCCGTGACAGGGAAGCCAAGGAGCGACATGACGAAGCCGAGGAGCTCCCAGTTGCCGCAGTGGGCCGTCAGGAGCAGGCAGGGCTGCTCGCGCAGGAGTTCGTCGAGCGGGGCGCGCATGTCCGTGAGTTTGGCGAACCTTGGCCAGTGGTCCTCCGTGAGGAGTCGCCCGGTGGAGGTCATCTCAACCCCGAGCATGAAGAGATGCTCATAGGCCTTGAGCGCGTATTCCTCGCGCTGGTCGAGCGACCATTCCGGGAAGGCGATGGCAAGATGGTCGACGGCGCGCTGAAGCCGTCGGCGGTTCATCCGCGCGCCGCCGAACATGCGGCCGGCCGCGCGGGCGATGCGGAGATTGGCGCCAAGCTCGCCGGTCCCCACGGCCGCCACCACGGCGCGGATCGCCAGGTACATCGGCAGGTGCAGCACCTTCGGGAGCTTGCGACGCTTCTTGGCCATGCGGGGTGGAGCGGTCGTGGTGGGGGAGGAAGCGGGCGGCCCGGCGACCTATTGAAAACGCCCGGCGCAGCGCGCCGGGCGTTTGGGAGACAGGTCGGGTCCGCCCGGGCGAGCGTCAGTTCTTACCCAGGAGCGTATAGAGCCGGTTCTGATTCAGGATGGGGATGCTTGTCGCGGCGGCCTGCTGCTGGATCCGGTCATACTCCTGCACCACGCGGTTCTGCGCGATGAAGGCGAGGACGACCTCGTTCGGGGCCGTCACCGGAGGGGGGGGCGGGAGGATGGGGCGAGCGCCCATGATCAGGAAGTCCACATCGCCAGCGAGGCCGTCGACGGTGCGGCCGCCCCACTCGGCGATCAGGGCCTTGATGTCCTGCCCCTCGGTCGGGGTCTCGACGCCATCACGATCGGTGTCGAAGTTGCCGTAGATCAGGAAGGTGTAGCGCTTCGCGGGGTCGTAGATCGGGTTGGCGATCACGTCGCCCTTGATCACAGGGTTGCCGCGGGGGTTGCGGACCACGCGGCAGGTGCTGGTCGACTCATCGATGCGCTTGACCTCAAGGGTCGCCTTGCCGCGGTTGTACTCGCCCCGCTCATCGGGCTTGATCGAGCCAGCGTCGTTGAAGACCTCGAAGGTCATGCCAACGACGATCTTGTGCTTGCGGCCGCGGCTGATGAGCACGTCACCATCCACGGGATCGATGCCGATGACCTCGCCATCAACAAGGGCGTATTCGTCACCCGGCCGGATGGCGCTCGACTTGCGCTCGCTGGTCAGGCGGGCGATGATGCCGCGGGCGATGGCCAGTTCCTCGGCCTGCTTGGCGAGGCGGTTGTTGAGTTCGGCGACCTTGTCCTCGTTGTCGCGCTTGCTGCGCTCCAGTTCGTCGTTGACGGCGGTCTTGAACTTGTCGATGTCAAGCCGGAAGGCCTCCACGTCGCCCTTGTATCTGCCGTAGTCGTTCAGGAGACCGGCGACCGACTTGTCAAAGTCGCCCTTCTGGCTGCGGAGCACCTCGCTCGAGTTCCGGCGATCCTCAAGGGCGGCGTTGCGCTCGGCTTCGAGCTTGCCCGAGGAACTCTTCATCATGGCCAGGCGGCTGTCCTTGTCCGTCATGGCCGAGAGCAGCGACGGCTGGCCGCTCTCCTTGAGCGCGGCATCGATCTTGGCGAGGATCTCCTTGGGAGTGTCGCTGCCCTTGGCGCCGATGCGGTTGGCGATGTCGGCCAGACTGTCCTTCAGGTAGCCCATGGCGGACTTCTGAACAGTGCCAGCCTCGGAGGCGATCTTCTTGAAGTTGTCGTCCTTCTGTTCGTTCTCCTTCACGAACTCCTTGATCTGCTTGGTGCGCTCGTCGAGGGTCCGCTCGGCGTTCTGCTTGCCGGAGAGGAAGACAAACGTAAGGACGAAGAGCGCGAGTGTGGTCAGGCCCAAGAGGGTGATTGTCACGCCCATCCCAACGCCGATGCCGGTCCGTGCCGCCATGGATGCCTTTCTCTGTTCGAGGCCCTTTGCCGCCGCGCTCGCGCCCGTCCGGCCGACGTGCCGGGACTCGAACGCGCCAAGGAACCCTCCCGCCGGAGAGGGCTCCGGTAGGGGATCAAGTGTCGGCCCCCGGCCGCGCCGTGTCAACCTGCCGGGGGCTGGTTCCCCCCGGTTCCCTCGGATTCAACCGGGGGCAGACTATTCGACCCGGAACAGGCAAATGATCCCCCCAAAGCCCGGAAACGGCCGATGGTCTGCTCATGTCCTTGACGCTCCGACCCCCAACTTCCGCGTCGGCAGACCGTTCGATCATCCTGATCGGTGGCGGCGGGCACGGTGCCGTGGTGGCGGAGGCCGCGTCGCTCGCCGGGATGGCCGTTGTGGGTTTCTTGGACGACAACCCTCAGGCGACTCTCGCGACGCTGGAGTTTCGGCTCCCGCACCCCTTCCCGGCACCGAAGTACCTCGGTCCCATGGCCGAGTTCCGGCCCCTCACGCGGTGTGACTGGATCATCGCCGTTGGTGAGATTCCCATCCGGCGACGGATCATCGAGGCCCTGACACGCGAGGGCCGGATGGCGGCCACCGACCCGATGGGCGGCCCCGCCAGCGTGCTGCACCCCGCCGCGAGCGTCTCCCCGACGGCCACCATCCGGCCGGGAACGCTGATCGCCCCCCTCGCCGTTGTGCACTCCCGCGCCAGGGTCGGGCCGCACGCCATCGTGAACTCGGGAGCGATCGTTGAGCATGATTGTGAACTGCACGAGAACGTGCACCTGGCCCCCGGCGCCGTCCTTGGCGGTGGAGTCGAAGTCGGCGCGGATTCCCTCGTGGGGCTCGGCAGCCGGGTTCTGCCGGGGCTGCGGGTCGGGCGCGGGTGCACCATCGGCGCGGGGGCAGTGGTCACGCGCGACGTGGCCGATGGCATGACGGTCGCGGGAGTTCCCGCGCGGGCGGTGCCCGGCCGATGAACCGATCCGCACCGCCCATGCTCGTGGTCTTCGATATCGACGGCACGCTGACCCACACCACGGGGATCGATGATTCAGCATTCGTCGCGTCGGTCTCCGAAGTGCTCGGTGTGCCCCCCTTTCCGGCCGACTGGGCGAACTACCAGCATGTGACCGACGGCGGCCTGCTGATGGAAGCGTCCGAGCGATCCCGGGGGCGACCCGTGACACCTGCTGAGCAGGCGCGCGTCAAGGCGGCGTTCTTCGCCCGCATCGCGGCCCATGCCGAGGCGCCCGGGAACATCGTTGAGGTCCCGGGCGCTGCGGCTCTTCTCGCTGCATTACGCAAAATGGGGTGCGGCCTCGCGCTCTCCACCGGTGCCTGGCGCGAGTCGGCCCGCCTGAAACTCGTCAGCGCGGGCTTCGGCGATTTGATCCAAGGACCCGCCCCACTCCCCGCGGCTTTCGCAGATGAAGCGATCTCCCGGGCGGAGATTGCGACCTTGGCGATCCGCCGCGCTGGCCTGGATGCCGCCCAGCCGCGGGGGATTGTGTATGTCGGCGATGGGGTGTGGGATGTCCGCACGAGCCGAGCCCTTGACCTTGGGTTCGTTGGTGTGCGGGTGGAGGGCGACCTCGACCTGCTGCGGAGCGCCGGGGCCGCGCGGGTGGTTCGCGATTACAAGAACCTTGATGCGGTGCTGCGCGCGATCGAGGAGGAGGCGCGGTCACCCTCATGGCGGGGCTGACCCGTGCTACTGCACGAGGCCCTTGGTGAGCCGCATGAAGGCCGTCTCAAGGTTCACCGATTCCTCGCTGAACTTGGTGATGCGGAAGCCCTGATTGATCAGGATGCTCGGGATATCCGAGATATCGAGCTTCGCGGCGGGGTCGATCGATAGGTTGATGATGCTGGTGGAGGCGCTCCGCGCCCGAGCGGGCGCGCCCGACGAAGGAGCGAGGCCGATGAGACCCGGCCCCGCCGTGCCCTTCAGGCCTCCGGTTCCGTTGGCTTCGCTCGCGCCGGCCTCGACCGCGGCCTGATCTTCGGTGATCGTGACCTTTGAGACGCCGGCGATCTGCGCGAGAAGGGCCGCGGCCTCCTTGGTCCGGTCCGCCACCGCGACATGGACCACCACGCCCATCTTGGCCCGCTTGACGGCCTCGGCGACCGTGCCGGAGAAGAGAAGCTGGCCGCGCTCGATGATGCCGACGACGTTGCAGAGTTCAGCGAGCTCCGGGAGGATGTGGGAACTGATGATGATCGTCTTGCCCATGCGCTTCAACTCCTTGAGGAGTTCGCGCATCTCGATGCGGGCCCGCGGGTCAAGACCCGACGCGGGCTCGTCCATGAGGAGGACTTTGGGGTCGTGCAGCAGCACGCGGGCCACGGAGAGGCGCTGCTGCATGCCGCGGGAGAGGCCGTTGACCTCGGCGCTCGCCTTGTAGTTCAGGTCGGTCAGGTCGAGGACATCCTGCACGACCTTGCGTCGCTGCTTGCCGTGGATGTTGTAGCAGGCGGCGAAGAACTCAAGGTACTCGGTCACCACCATGTCCTGGTACGCGCCCATGAAGTCAGGGACATAGCCGATGAGCGGGCGGATCTGCCGATTCTGGTACCCGACGGTGAGCCCATCGATCATCGCCTGCCCGCTGCTGGGCTTGAGGAGCGTGGCGAGGATCTTGATGGTGGTGGTCTTGCCCGCACCGTTGGGGCCGATGAAGCCGAAGCAATCGCCGGCATCGATGGCGAGGTTCAGGTTGTCGAGTGCCACGGTGTCCGCGTAGCGCTTGCTCAGGTTGATGGTTTCGATCATCGCCATAGAGTGGGCCGCCGGGGTCCGTGCCGGACCCTGTTCATCAAGGTGAGCCAGGTGCGCCAGGTCCGCCGGTTGTGCCAGGTGTGGTGGCCGCGGGCTCCGTTTCCTGAACGCGGAACGCGGGAGGAGAGTCGGGGAGGGGGTAGATCCAGCGAATGAATGTGTTGCCGGTCACCTTCTCGCGAGTGGAGAGCGGATCGCTGTCGCCGACACTGATCGGATAAGGAACGGGCGCCCCGGAGCCCGGCCTGTTGGCGGCCAGACTCTCCACAAACCCCATGACGATCACGCACGGCTGCGTGGCCCAGCGCGAAAGGTCATAGCCGTGCAGAAGGCGGCGACGGGCGAGGGCGGGGTAGCCCGTTGCCCCGAGCGGGCCGATGCCCCCCCGCACCGCCGAGCGCGTGTCGGGCGGGGGCATCAGGTCGATCAGCGACCCGGCCATGAACTGCTCCGGCGTGGTGCGCTCCCGAGAAGAAAGGCCGGTGCTGTCGTTCGAGACCGAGGGCAGATAGCGTGTTGAGAGGAACCCGTCGATCAGGGCGCTCGTGTCGTTGAACGCCGGGCCAAGTGACGCGAGCGAGAGCGTCTGTCCCGGTAGCCAAGGGGCAAAGTCACCGCTGAGCTGAACCACGCGGATATCCGCGATTGGCAGGTTGGCAAACTCCGCTCCCGCCGCGGTCCGCTGCGGGCGGACCCAGATGATCCACGTTGATCGGAGCGCCCCCGGCAGGTTGTGCCGGATGCTCCCTTGGAGCACGTCACGCTCAAACTGCGCCTTGCCCGGTTCACCCAGCATGACCATGGCAGCGCGGATCTCTCCGCCGACCCGCACGCCCCCGTTGCCATCGTCAATGACGGGAGTCGGCATCTCCCAACCGTCAGGGGGAAGGCCGCTCCAATCCACCTGAAACTGCTTGACGGTCGAGCGCGTCGGCACCGTGACCGATGCGGGGGAGCGTGCATCGACTCCATACCCACGGGCATCAGGGAACGCCGATGCACCGCCGGACGTTTCATTGGCGGGGATGTCCCAGGGCGCAATGGCGCTCGAGCGCTGGTCGGCGGGAAGCCCGACGGTGACACTCGCGCTCCCATACCAGGGCAGAAGGAGCGTGATCCACGAGCGAGCGCGGTCGGCCTGCTGGCCGTACACGTGCTCCAGCATGGTCATGTGAACACCCTCAACAACCCGCGGCCGAATGACCGCGGCGCCGCCCCAGGCGATCGCCGTGAAGAGCCCCGTGGCGACGACAAACGCCAGCCAGGCGTGCTGCTGCCACCCTTTTCGGCGCAGCACAACCCACGCGCCCACACCGGCAAGAAGCCAGTACAGCGCATAGCACAGGAACGCAAGCCCCACGCCCAGCCCGGCCGACTGCCCCTTGCTGATGATCTCGTTGATCCCCTGATCAAAGTAGCGGATGGAGCGGAACTGGAAGGACTCGTTGTTCTTCTGGGCGGCGACCACCTCCGAGAAGGGCTCAAGCTTGCCGCGCCGGCCGAGCACCCGGTGCCAGAAGACATCCGGCTCGGGGCCGCCGATCGTGGTGAACCCCCTCGCGTTCAGATCGAGGCCGATGAGGGTGACCGCGCCGCAACCGACCAGCCGACGGGCCACAATGCAGCGGCCGTCGGGGCCGTTGAGAATGCGAAGTGCATCCTCGGGCTTCGCACCCTCGACCGGCACGAAGGTGTTCACAATCCCTGCGGTCGGCAGGACCGCCTTGTTGGCGTTGCTCAAGAGCAGCGGTCGGAAAGGCAGAAGCGGCACGCCCTCGGTGCGTTCGACCGTGACCGCAGGCGTCAGGTCAAAGAGACGGTTAGAAATCTCATTGGTCCACACCTGGCCGGAACCTGGGAGGATGATGACGAGATGGCCGCCCCGTTTGACCCATGTGCGAAGGGCCTCGGCCTGCGATTCCGAAAGGTCGTTGGGGTCAAACCCCGTCCCCGCGCTTGACCAGACAATGAAGTTGTAGGGGGCAAGGCCCATCCAGCGGTCGGGCATCTCGACCGGTCGAAACTGTGCCGGCAGAGCCAGCAGTTCATGGTGGCGCGGGGCGAAGTCGTCGTTCGGAAAGTGGTCCGTGTACTGGGCCAGCCCGAGCGGGCCTGCGCCGATATCGCGTGCGACGATGCCAAAGAGACCGTTCGTGGGGGAGATCAACCCGATCTGCCCAATCGTGTGGACAAGCGTGCCCGCGAGGCGCTGTGGGCGAGCGGTGCGCGGGTCCTGGTCCGCGCTATCGACTTCCCAGGCCGTGACTTCAAACTGCGGGTTGTTCCCCTTGGAGAAAGGGACGCGCCCGTACATCCATATCCGCTGCTTGACGTCCGGGTTCGGCGGCAGGATCACCTGCTGAAAGGTGTTGTCCCCGTCCGCATCGAGCAGGTTCAGGCGGATGATGAGACTGCGCTGGGTCGTTGAGCGATCGTGCACGACCAGTTGGATCCCGATCCAGTCGCCCGGTCGTATGCCGCCCCCGGCACCATATCCGGCACCGAGCTGCGCAATCGAGAGCTCGACCGTGCCGACGGACGAAGCGCCGCTTGTTGCAGCGCTCCCGCTCGCATCCACAGGCGTGCGCGACCCCGCCGCCGGATCCTGGGCCCGGACCTCGCTGGTCCGGATCGGGAGAAGGGGTCCAAACAGAAGTGGACCGATCAGTGCAAGGGTGAGGAGGATGGCTCGGAGTGTGCTGGCGATCTGGCGCATGCTGCGTGCGGGGATTGTACCGAACTCAAGCCAAGCGGTGATTGGGCCGAAAGCGACGGCATGGGCCACATCGCCTACGAATGGTGGGCAGTGATTGTTGGGATCACGCTCACCGGGGTTTTCGCCATGTTGCACGCCCTCGCGGCCGGATTGAGAAACATCCAGCGGGTGGTCGAGTTCAAATTAGCGGTCAAACGACTCCGGGACGACCATGCGCAGCGAATGAACGAACTCCGGGCCCGCAAGGGTCTTGCGCCCCTTGAGCCGCCCCACTAAACCCGGGCAGGGCCTGCCGGTTCAGTTGACCTTGTTCTCCCACCGCCCGGAATCCTGAAAGACCTTCACGATCCTCACCACCTCGTCCGCGACGGCGGACTGGGCCTGGTCGGTCGATGCACCGACATGGTGGGTGCCGACGAAGCCGGGAAGGTCCGCAAGAGCGGACTTCCACTCCGCCTGGCCGCCGCTCGGCTCGCCCGCGAAGACATCCGCCCCGACCCGCAGGCCCTTTGACCGGACCGCCTCGATGAGCGCGGGTTCGTCCACCACGCTGCCGCGCGAGGTATTGATGAAGTACGCCCCGCTTCGCATGGCCCCGAAGAACCCTGCGTCGCACATCTTCTCAGATTCCTTGTTCGCCGCAACCATGACGCTGATCACGTCACAGCGGCCGGCCATCGAGAGCAGGTCCGCCCGAGTCGAACCGCCAAACTCGACGCCAAGGTCCGCCGCGCGGTCGCGCGTCATGTTCAGCGAATGGGCGATGCACTTCATGCCGAAGGCGTGGGCCCGCTTGATGACCTCGCGCCCGATCCCGCCCACACCGATGATGCCGAGTGTCAGCCCCTTCACGCCGCGGGCCTTGCTGTAGTCCTTCTTGTTCCAGCGTCCTGCACGGAGGTCCGCCGTCCCTGATGCGATGTGCCTGTCCATAGCCAGGAGCAGGCCAAAGACGAGTTCCGCGACCGCCGCGGCGTTCATGCCCGGCGTGTTGCAGACGGCGATCC